>NZ_JACTOJ010000015.1:0-120675 GCF_032335695.1 Clostridium sp. 19966 | reverse complement strand
GTAAGAGCTTTAGGTTAGAACATAGGGAATCCTTGTTCAAACAAAAACAACTGGAAAAAATTCAGTAAAATTATTTGCCGAAATTTCTCCCAAAGTACTTGCCAGTTACATCATTTTACATCCCTCCTTTTGGAGGAATATAGAAAACAAAAAAGGGCTTATACATTATTAAAATCTTTATTTCTAAAGAATTTAATGTACAAGCCTTACCGATTCTATCAACTTCTTATATATTTATCCTATATAAAACTTGAAAAAAGTTTTATCCTGTGATATTGTATATTACATAATAAATGTTAGTTATTTTTAGTTGATAGAATTTTAGTAAATTGCTTTCTCAGGGCTTGTACTAAAATTCTTTTTTCTTTATTAAACATTATTTTTCACTCCTTAAAGTCTTTTATATTCCGTTTAAGTTTCGTATTGGTGTTTATTGTAAGTGGAATAAATAGAAAAGTCAAATTTTAGATGAAAGTTTTGCATAAAAATTAAGAAGGCTTGTTACAGCCTTCTTTTTTAGGTTATATTAAGAACATAGCAATTTTAATTCATAATAAAAATCGTTTGGTTGTAATAAGTTACGGTGAACCGTACCACAAATGACGTAGACTATCCTCGTAACCTTTGGTGTAACTAGTTTTATGAGAAAAAGCAATGGCATTATATGAGTTGAGGTTTAAAGATAAATAAAGTGAAAATTTTAAGATAAGAACTAATGCTCTACCAAGGGAAATAGGGTAGAGCATTAGCATTTTATATTAATTTAGTTTAAAATTTCTATTTATTTATTAAAATATATTTCTTCCATTTTTTCTTTTAAATTCCGAATGCCTTCGGGAATATCTTCCGGTATTAAGGAATCATGTACAGCACATGTCCCAGCGGCTTGCGCAGTTTCATAGTACCAGAATTTATATTTGATCAAATCGAGAGTTTTCTGTAATTCCGCTATCTGTTCTGTAACTTTTTTCTGCTGTTCTCTGAACATGTTGAGCCGCTGGTTAATTGTTTCATCACCTTGAATACACCAGTTCATAAATTCCTTTATCTCTTTAATTGACATCCCTGATTTTTTTAGCCATTGAATCATGCAAAGAGGTTCAAAATCAGCATCCTTGAACATACGGATTCCGCTTTGGCTGCGTTCAACAAATGGCATTAGTCATTCTTTAGCATAAAAACGAAGGGTATGCGGAGATATATTAATTTTTTTGGATATTTCACTAACTGTATAGTACATTTTTATTCCTCACTTGTTTTTGATACTTCTCAAAAGGCTTATTAAAGTTACGATTTTTTAATCCAACGAAAATTTTTAAGAACCTCCTTGACTGAGAGTGTACTCTCAAGTTTATGATATATAATATCGCACAATAGAGTGTGTGTCAATTATAATCGTAGAAATTAGGAGGAATATTATTATGAATCAAAATAATAGACCACGTATCGCACTTGGGGCTTGGTCATGGGGGACTGGTGCAGTAGGCGGAGATCAGGTTTTTGGCAACCATCTTACAGAATCAGATCTTAAGCCTGTATTTGATACAGCGATGAACCTTGGATTGAATTTATGGGACACAGCTTATGTATATGGTATGGGAGCTTCAGAAGAAATTTTGGGGGCTTTTGCAAAAAATGAACCTCGTGAAAATGTCATTATCTCTACAAAATTTACACCATTGGTTGCAAGTGAGTCGCCAGATGCAGTTCAGGAGATGCTTGATGGAAGTAAGGAGCGTCTACATACAGATGTGATTGATATTTACTGGATTCATAATCCTAAGGATTCTGAGAAGTGGACACCGAAGTTGATTCCACTTGCTAAAAGCGGGCAAATTAAGGCTATTGGTGTTTCTAATCATAATTTAGCAGAAATCAAGAGAGCAAATGAAATCTTTGCAGAGGCAGGACTGAAGGTTTCCGCTGTGCAAAATCATTACAGCCTATTGCACCGTTCTTCTGAAAAAGCTGGTATTCTTGATTATTGCAAGGAAAATGGAATTACCTTCTATTCATATATGGTTCTGGAGCAGGGTGCTTTATCTGGCAAATATGACCAAGCTCATCCTTTCCCAGAAGGAAGTGGACGTGCAAATTCTTATAATCAGGCACTTCCTGAATTGGAGGTTCTAGTAAATGAAATGAAGATTATTGCTAAAGCTCATGATGCAAGTGTTGCTCAGATTGCAACAGCATGGGCTATTGCAAATGGAACAGTTCCAATTATTGGCGTTACAAAAATAAGCCATGTAGAAGATGCTGCAAAAGCTGCCAAGATTGAATTGAATGCAGAAGAAATTAGCAGAATGGAAGCATTAGCTGATAAGACAGGCGTTTCAACACTTCGTGAATGGGAAAAATCCATGATCTAAACTGATTGTCTCATAATTGGCAAATAAACAGCAGTCGGTATATTTGTAGGAGTAGTACAGAGATATCGGCTCTGTTGTTATGTAGGAGGAAAGATGAATTATTTTACATTAAACAACGGAGTTCAGATGCCAATTTTGAGGTTTGACCATGGGATATCAGCGGAGCAGAAGGCGAACGTTGCATTTTAGATGCACTGGAAGTTGGTTATTGCTTGATTGATACGGATAAGATGTATGGTAACGAGTGAGTTCATTCGCTCATATGAGGTAATTCCAGCAATCAATCAAGTGGAATCACACGTATATTTTCCACAGCTGGAGCTTCAGCGGGAAATGGCAGATGCAAGAGGAAATAATGGAATAGAAGGCTTTGGAATTGATTGATATGGAGGAGAAGAAAATGAAGGTTTTAGGAATCAACGGAAGTGCAAGAAAAGATGGCAACACTGCTATAATTATCCAAAAAGTGCTTGAAGAGTTAAATAGCACAGAGATTGAAGTAGAGCTTGTACAGTTTGCAGGGCAGGTTATCGAACCATGTAAAGCCTGTTTTGCATGTGGAGGAAAAGGAAACTGTGTCCATCACAAAGATGTGTTTAATGAAGTTTTTGAAAAAATGGTGCAAGCAGATGGTATTGTTCTTGGGTCACCAGCGTATTCAGCAGATGTTTCAGCTAATATGAAAGCATTCATTGAACGTGCAGCTGTTGCCTGTGATATGAACCCTGGGTTGCTGAAACACAAGGTTGGTGCTTCTGTGGCAGCTGTTCGACGTGGTGGTGCATTGACTGCGATTGATACCATGAATCATTTCTTTTTGAATCACGAAATGTTTGTGGTAGGTTCTACTTATTGGAATATGGTTTATGGACAAATGCCTGGCGATGTTTTGAGGGATGCAGAGGGTATAAACAACATGAAAAACCTGGGGCAGAACATAGCTTTCTTACTTAAGCAAATGCATTCCAATAAAAAATAATAAGAAAAGAACATTACAGCTACATTGGAAATTTGAGGGAACATTTTTACCTTATATATACTAAAAAGAGATAAAGCTCACAGTTTGTTATGAGTTTTATCTCTTTTTTTAACTTCTATATCAAGAACAAGAAATTTAATCTTAATATTCAAGTGACGTATAAAGAGATTATGTTTCAAAATTAGTCTGATAATATAAACAATTGAAGTACTAATAGCAGTATCAAACAATACCTCCTTAGCTTCAGGAGTTAACAGAATGACATCGGCAGAAAAATTTACAAAAGTCTACGTTATAACCGTTACGGTGAACCGTATCATAAATAACGTAGACTTTCCTTGAAACCGTTGATATGAGTGGCTTTGATAGGGTTAGAAGAAATAAGAAATGTAGCAAATAAAAATAGGGTGCTGCCAACACCCTATAATATACAATTCTATCTGCTTAGTTGAACTTCTCTAAAATCATTTTAAATGGTTCAAGTTCTAAGTTCATTTCCTTGTATTGAAAGGTTACTGACTTTTCCGTATTATTAAATATAAATAAGTAATCTATATTATTTTTACGTCTTATACTAATTTCTACATTGTCTGGCAAATTTGATACATAAGAAATGTTTGCTCTTTTTAGCGACTCTTGAAGGAAATCTTTGTAGAAAGCTTTATCACCTACAGTCCCTAAATAATAGGCATATCCTTTTCCATATTGATTTATCGTAACTGCTGCTCTGCCTTTATAAAAATTATCATCATAGGTAGCGAGCACCTCAGCACCTTTCTCTTCAAGGATATCACACCATTTAGTGCACTTATATATATTATTGTTTATTCCTTTCACATTTGTATATCTTGATCCAATAGCGTCGTATTCCTCAACAACACATCCTGTAAGGTCAGAAAAAACCGTTGGCAATTGCTCCATTATGCAGTTATTATTTAAATCTTTTACTCCGCTTCGATTTGTCAATAGTACAATGCCACCATTTTCAACAAATTCATAGACTTTCTTTGTAAAGTCTGGATTCACTATATACATGGTAGGTAAAACAACAATTTTATATTTGCTTAAATCAATGGAATCATTAACAATATCAACGCCAACTCCCATAGAAGTAAAGGCATGATGAAATGCTTTTAATTGCTGGTAATAATGAAATCCATCTGATTGTGGTTGAATCTTTAGAGCACAATCTTGTTCAAAAGTATAAATAATAGCACACTGATTAATAATTTGACTTTCTGATAAATCTTCCATTTGATTTACTTCTGCACACAGCTCGGCAAATTCCTTAAATCTTCGCCCAGGTACATTGCTATGGTCAATCAGTCCGTGCCAAAACATTTCAGCGCCGGATATTGCTGACCTCCATCTAAAATGAATTACTGCATCTGCACCTCTGGCAATAGCTTGCATGGAATAGCCTTTTATCATACCAGGCTTTGGTGTCGGCTGCATTGGCATCCATCCACCTGGCGTTCCACTAAGTTGTTCCATAATCCAGAAGTTTTTTTGTTTTACGCCTCGCATTAAATCTAAGTGGAAGGCGTGGGAATAGTAAGCTTCTTTATCATCGGGAATGCTGGTTGCAGGGTAATTATCATAGGATACAAAATCCAGATTTCTAAAAAGATCATGATAATCAGGAAAATTTTCACACATCCATGTATTAGTAGTAATCTTCGTACTTGGACAATTTTTTCTAATTATATTCATTTGGAAATTAACATATTCCGTTATACTTTCCGAAGCATATCTGTGGAAATCTAGCATATAAGCTACGTTATACCATGTATACGGATAACTTCCAAGAGGGGGTATTATCTGATTCCAATCAGAATACTCTCCACTCCAGACATTATTTCCATATGCCTTATTTACATTTTCAATGGTTCCATATTTATTTTTTACCCAGTTCCTAAATTTATCTGTACACTCTTCACAACAACAGAAATTTGATTCCACTTCATTATCTATTTGCCAAGCAACAACGGATGGCCTTTGGCTGTAACGAGTGGTTAATTTTTCAATTATATCCTCAGCATATTTTCGGTAAAGTTTGCTATTATAACAACGATGTCCACGAATGCCTAGAGCTATTTTATTCCCATCACGACCAACTTGTATAGTTTCAGGATATTTCTGATATAACCATAAGGGTGGTGTGCTAGTAGGTGTACATAATATTATATCAATTCCTCTCTTTTCAAAAATTGAAATTATATTATCTAGCCACTCAAACTCATAACTTCCTTCACTTGGAGATAATTTACTCCATGCAAATTCAGCTAGCCTTACTAATTTAACTCCTGTTTCTTTCATTAAATCTGCATCTTGCTCCCACAATGCGGCATCCCAATGTTCTGGATAGTAATCTACACCGATTTTTATCATTTTATTCCTCCTCAAACGTTATTTTAACCTACATACAAAAATTTGCGTTATTCACGACTACAGTTTATTAATATAGAAATATATTATATTGTCATTATATTATTTAGTATACTAGTATTCCATTGATAATATTGTCTTATATATGTATAATATTGCTTATTAGTATTTCGTTAAAAAGGAGTCTTTATGTTTCAACAAATTAGTTATTATACACCTTACAATATAACTTTTGAACTTTTACAAAACAGACTTTTCCATGATTTAATTCTTGCAAGTGCTGGTATTTATTTTCACGCTGCTGGACATTTAGTGAATAAACGTTGCTTGGATGAATATGTGCTTATTTATTGTACAGATGGTAAGGGTTGGCTTGAAATTGATGATAAGCATTATGATATATACCCAGGTGATTTGTTTATTTGTCCACCCAACATTATTCATAGTTACGGTGCAGATAAAATTAATCCTTGGACTAAATATTGGTTACACTTTAGGGGAAATAAAGGCTTAATTTTTATGGAATGCATTGGAATTTCAACCTGCTGCCCTGTCTTTAATGCAGGTATCAACCAAAATATTATTCAAAGATTTGAGCATATATTTGAAGTTTTAAAAATGGGATATACTACTGCCAATCTGCTGGTGGCATCTTCTGACACTCATCTTATACTTTCAGAATTAAATTTAATTCGCGCAAATGGGCCGTTTTCTGGCCAACCAGGTACAACAATTGAAGCAGTAATTGAATTTATGTTAGAACATGTATGTGATAATAAAACATTAGATGATTTTGCTGACTATTCGCAAATATCAAAATATCATTTTATTCGTGTATTCAAAGATAAAACGGGATATACTCCATATGATTATTATATTCGTTTAAAAATACAAAAAGCTTGTGAACTATTGCATTCAAAGGCCAAATCTATATTATGTATAAGTATTTCTCTAGGCTTTACCGATCAATTTCATTTTTCCAAAGTGTTTAAAAAAATAACTGGATATTCACCAACAAATTATAGGAATCTTCAACCATAATAAAATGAATGTAATTACCTATATTTATATATAATCTTCAAGCAATAACTAAAAAAGTCTACGTTATAAACGCTACGGTGAACCGTACCATAAGTAAATGCCAAAGTAGCCTTAGTAATTGAAATAACTTGATTAAGGTTATTTTTAGCCGCAAATATCGTATCATAAGTGATATACTACTATTTTTTACATTATATGTAGTGTAAATGGTATTTATTAATTTTGTAGAATTAAGTTACCAAGATTTCAGAGGAAACAGACGTGGAAGCCAACCGATAACTTTAAGTTATGTATAAGTGTATTTAAAGGATATCCAATAGGGGTTGTAATAATTAACTCTTGTAATAAGCCAGATAGGATAGATTGGTTACTTGATGGAAGGCAACGAAGACATGCTTTAGATTTTGGAAAAGGTTTTTATATAACAGAAATTTTGTATTATTAATCACGAAATTGTTAATAAGCATCTGAAATATGAAGAAAGTAAGGATGTGTAGGAGATTTGCATTGTAAGGGAGTTAAATATTTGACAGATGAATTAATGCTTGAATATGGAATTATCCATCATAAAGGATATCCTAATGATTTAGTTCATTAGAGTGAAACGCAAGAGTTTACTAGTAAAGTAGACTCTTTTTTATTTTTGTTAAAGAATTTGAACCCGTCAGGGCGTAAAGCTTTAACAAAATGTGCTGTTATCACATTTTTAGCTTTGCATAAGGAAGCGGGCCCCGGACTTGATTACCGACGTAGTTATGCCAGGCAGCAAGCAAATATGTAGCATTTTTCAGAGTAAACACTGCATGCCTGGATTAGCAGTTTAATCCGAACTTAAAAATTTGTGTGAAGATAGTTTGAAACAGTTTTTGACTTATCTAAATCCATATAAAATAATAAGTGTATTGATAAAGTTTACAAGTGTATTAGAAAAAAACATGAATAAAAAATTTGGTAATACTCTGAGTATTAAATTAATTATACATATAGGTTGTGCTCTTGAAAGCGCTATCATTAAGGACAGTTTAATATATAAAAATGATAAAAGAAAATATAATAAAAGTTATCAATAAAGTAAATGATATGTTGAGAGATATATTAAATATTATGTTAAATGAAGATGAAACTTGTTATATTACAGAAATGTTTGAATAAGTATATCAAAATAACATGAAATTAAAATAAAAGAGTATCAAAAAGTAAATAAAGTGTATTGAAGAAAAAGATTTCAATGGCTAAGATTAAAGCTTAAAGCCCTAAGGTACATACCTTTAAGTGCTTTAAAATTTTTTGATACACTTTGTTGGCACGATACTTGCTAATAATATAAGTGTAAATAAGATAAGAGTATATAAAAATTGCTTATAGTTTTTTTAAAACTTATTTATAAATTTTACTGTAATAAATAAAAAATAGGAGGTATAAAGATGGTAGGAATTATTCTTGCTAGTCACGGAGAATTTGCTAAAGGCATTTTGCAATCCGGTGCGATGATTTTCGGAGAACAAGAAAATGTAAAAGCTGTTACGTTGATGCCCAGTGAAGGACCTGATGATCTTAAAGCAAAAATGAAAGACGCAATAGCATCACTTGACAACCAAGATGAGGTTTTAATCTTAGTTGATCTTTGGGGTGGTACACCATTCAACCAAGCGAATGGTCTATTTGAAGAACACAAAGATAAATGGGCAATCGTAGCTGGTATGAATCTACCAATGTTAATTGAAGCTTATGGTGCACGTCTTTCAATGGAATCTGCACAGGAAATTGCGACTTATATCTTAAAAGCAGGTAAAGAAGGAGTTAAAGTTAAGCCTGAAGCATTGGAACCAGCCCATACTGATAAATCTAATGAGGCTTCAACTCAACAATCTAATCTAGGTAAACCTGGATCATTCGAATATGTTTTAGCTCGTATTGACTCTCGTTTACTTCATGGTCAAGTAGCAACAGCTTGGACAAAAACTGTAAATCCTACAAGAATTATTGTAGTGTCAGATGCAGTAGCCAAAGATGAGCTTCGTAAGAATTTGATTACACAAGCTTCTCCTCCTGGGGTTAAAGCTCATGTTGTTCCAATTGATCATATGATTAAGATTGCAAAGGATAAAGAGCATTTTGGTGGACAGCGTGCAATGCTTCTCTTTGAAAATCCACAAGATGTACTTAGAGCAGTAGAGGGTGGAATACCACTAAAGACAATTAATGTTGGTTCAATGGCTCACTCTATAGGTAAGGTTCAACCGAGCAAAGTGCTTGCTTTCGATCAAAAAGATATTGATGCATTCAATAAGCTAAAACAAGCTGGACTTAATTTTGATGTTCGTAAGGTACCAAATGACTCAAAAGGAAATATGGACGAAATACTTAAAAAAGCACAAGAAGAATTAAAAAAGGTAAAATAATTTAGTTATTTCAATAAAAAAGGAGGATTCATAACCATGACTTTAAATATAGTTCAAATTATATTAGTCATTATTGTAGCGTTTCTAGCTGGTATAGAAGGTATATTGGATGAATTCCAATTCCATCAACCATTAGTTGCTTGTACATTAATCGGCTTAGTTACAGGAAATTTACTACCATGTTTGGTATTGGGTGGTAGTCTTCAATTGATGGCCTTAGGTTGGGCAAATATCGGTGCTGCCGTAGCACCTGATGCAGCGCTTGCATCTGTTGCATCTGCAATCATTCTAGTTCTTGGAGGTCAAGGCCAAGCAGGAGTTGCTTCAGCAATTGCTATAGCTGTTCCTCTAGCAGTTGCAGGGTTATTATTAACAATTATTTGCCGTACAATAGCTACAGCATTTGTACATTTTATGGATGCTGCCGCTAAAAAAGGAAATATCAGAGCAATTGAAATGTGGCAAATAGCTGCTATTTGTTTACAAGGTATACGTATTGCAATTCCAGCAGCCTTGGTTTTAGCAGTTGGTGCAGGTCCAATCAGTTCATTACTTTCTGCAATGCCTGCTTGGTTAACAGATGGCTTAGCAGTTGGTGGTGGAATGGTTGTAGCTGTTGGTTATGCAATGGTAATCAATATGATGGCTACAAAAGAAGTATGGCCATTCTTTGCAATTGGTTTTGTACTTGCGACTATCTCACAAATTACACTTATTGGACTTGGTGCTATCGGTGTAGCTATAGCTCTTATTTACTTAGCACTTAGCAAACAAGGTGGTAAAGGAAATGGTGTAAGTTCAAATACTGGTGATCCTTTAGGGGATCTAATTGATAGATACTAAGAAGGGGGAGAACAAGAAAATGTCAAAAGAATTAAAATTAAGTAAAAAAGATCGTATTTCTGTTTGGTTCCGTTCATTTTTCCTTCAAGGTTCTTGGAACTATGAAAGAATGCAAAATGGTGGTTGGGCGTTTGCAATGATTCCAGCAATCAAAAGATTATATAAGAGCAAAGAAGACAGAGCAGCTGCATTAGAACGTCACTTAGAGTTCTTTAACACTCACCCATATGTAGCTTCACCAATTGTTGGTGTAACATTAGCGTTGGAAGAAGAACGTGCAAATGGTATGCCAATTGATGATGTAACTATTCAAGGTGTTAAAGTTGGTATGATGGGACCTTTAGCTGGTATTGGAGATCCAGTTTTCTGGTTCACTGTAAGACCAATTTTAGGGGCATTAGGTGCTTCACTTGCTTTGAGTGGTAACATTCTTGGACCAATTATATTTTTCATTGCTTGGAATATTATCCGTATGGCATTTATGTGGTATACACAAGAGTTTGGTTACAAAGCAGGATCTCATATTAGTGATGATTTATCAGGTAATTTACTACAAGATATTACAAAAGGAGCATCCATTCTTGGTATGTTCATTTTAGGATCATTAGTTAACAGATGGGTATCTGTTAAATTTGTACCAATAGTATCATCTGTTAAGTTAAGTAAGGGTGCCTTTATAGATTGGGACAAACTTCCTGTTGGAGCATCAGGCATCAAGCAAGCTCTATTGCAACAAGGATCAGGTATGTCATTAACTGATACTAAAGTTACAACACTACAAAATAACTTAGATTCATTAATTCCTGGTCTTGCAGGATTATTAATTACACTTATTTGTATGTGGCTGCTTAAGAAGAAAGTATCTCCAATTATCATTATTCTTGGATTATTCGCAATAGGTATTGTTTTCCACTTGATCGGTTTAATGTAACACTTTTTTACTTAGCCTAAGCTTTTTAGCTTGGGCTTTTGTAACATATAAAGCAGAGTGAGAAAAACAATTTTTACAATACTAATGAAATAAATTGGTGAAATATATGTTGCTTTTAATGGACTTTCGAACAATTGATAGAAGCATATAAAAAATATATAATAAAAATAAATGTGTGTATAAGTAGAAAAGAGGTGGGTGGGATGGTTCAATCACTCAATACAAAGGTGGATCTTGTAATTGATGCAACAGCTTTTACAGGCTTTTCAGATTATGGCAAAATCATGATTGGCGATAAAGGTTTTGAGTTCTATAATTCTCGTGATTCTCGCAAATATATTCAAATTCCTTGGGAAGAGGTTGACTATGTAATTGCATCCGTATTATTTAAAGGAAAATGGATTCCACGATATGCAATCCGAACGAAGAAAAATGGTACTTATACTTTTTCTTCTAAAGAAGTAAAAAAAGTGCTTCGTGCTGTTCGAAATTATGTTGATCCAAATCGGATGGTTTATTCATTAAGTTTTTTTGATGTGGTAAAACGAGCGGTGAAATCCATATTTAAGAAGAGTTGATATTAAAGAATTTTGTACTTGGTATAATAAACACAAATAAAAACAAGCGTTCATCAATGCTAAATACTATAAAAAAGTTCTCAGCACAACTCGAAATCAGGCGTACGGTTCTAAGTCGTACCAGGAGTTGAAATCTCCTTCTCTCCGCTACACACCAATAGCTCTAGCAATTTTTGCTGGAGCTATTTTGCTATAAATTTTGCTGTAAAAATGGTGCTTACGTCGCCCCTTTGACGATGAAATGGAAAAAACTAAACGAAAATGGATAGCGAGATTAACTTGGATGAAGGAAAGATGTCTATTAGCAATAATCTTGTAAGCACCTATTCAGGAACAATACTAAAGGATCCTAAAACAAGCACAAGCTATCGTACTCTAGAGCCGTCATAAAGCATAATAAATATATTGAAAAAGCATGAAAAGTTACAGAAAGAAAATAAGTCCAAATTAAGTGAAGCTTATAAGGATAATAACTGAGGGAACTATTTTATGAAAAAAGTTATTATTTTTGCTACCAAGATTTTTTGACTATCATGTAAAGTATATACTTAATCTTTACCACAAAATTACCGCCCATGTTAGGCTCACCTAAAATTAGCACAGGTTAGTATCATGTGCTGTACAATATAAGAATATTCAAAACGGACATACTTAATATTTAGAGAATTGTATAAAATTCAATTTATCATTATTATCAATTTTCGTAAATTCAAAAACTAAATTAAATTTATTTTTCTTATCGACAAACGTAATATCATATCTCTCTCCGCTCCCCATCTCATCTTTGTAAATTGACTTTTTGAAATTATTTCCATATGCCTTAACGATATCTTCAAAAGAGGAAGTAAAAGTAATATTTTTTTCTGTTCTTAAACTATCATCAAAATCTTGTGTGAAGATTCCAATTATCTTATTATTATGAACTCTTACAGTTGCTATTTTAGTAGAAGATGAAGTAAATTCATAATCTGTGTAATTAGAATTATCCACCTTCTTTGTAACTACACCAAAGGCTTCTTCTGCTACCTTTAGATTATAATTTTTATTTAGATATACGTTATTTATATTTTCTTTACTCAAATCAGTTGGTTTTGTATTAAAATATTTAAGTGTACCTGTAGTCCATAGATAACATACTAGAAATATTAATATAAATAAAGTGGATAAAATTATATACCAAATCTTTCTCATACTAACGGCCATTCCCTTCGCCGTGCGCAAGGCACAAAAATAAATAAAATGATTAAAATACCAATTATTATATGTATATTAATCGATAATATTAGATATGTAATTTTAAATTGATCTGAATATATATCCAATTGTTTTTTACTATAAATATCCATTAGAGATGCCAAATAGCACTAACCATCTTTTATAGATTGAATGATGAACCGTATAATCAATGACATAGAATTTTTGGAATGGTTAAAATTATAATTAAGATTAAAAACCATCTTTAGAAATGAAATTATAGTACGATAATGTAATTAAAGTGTACATTCGAAAACGTTAATTATTGCGTCGGAGGTGAAGTTGAATGTCAAGTCACAAAAAATCAATATCAGTCAGTGATATAAAAGCGGGAATGATAGCTGCTGCTGATATATATGAAAGAAACAATATGTTACTAGCAAAAGACCAACCTATTACTGAACTAGTATTAACTCAGCTTAAAAAGTCTTATTTAATAAATAGTGTTGAAGTATATGTTGAAAGTGATTCGCTGGAAAAGAAATTAAATAATAATATTTCATTTAATTTGAAAACAATTGATGAAATTGAGAATATTTTAAATAGCTTCTCTGCTGATTTAGAGAAAACATTAGATAGTATATCAGACCTAAAGCGAACGGATATAGACGAGTTGAGAGTTTTTACGAAAAACATTCAAGATAAATTTACCGCAACAGATGCAATTCTTAAAAATATTGCTATTAACAGAAACACAGAACAAAATTTTTTTAGACATAGCCTGAATGTGGGGGTTATTAGCTTTATACTTGGAAAGTGGTTAGGGGTTACTGAGAAGGATCTGAATTTTTTGATGTACTCTGCGGTGCTGCATGACTTTGGTATAACAAAACTAGATAAAAGTATTATAGAAAAAGGTAGTAAGCTAACTACAAATGAATATAAGATATTTAAGACACATCCTATCATTGGCTATGAATTTATAAAAAAATTCCAGTATTTAGATCCCTCTGTGGGCTATGGAATATTAATGCATCATGAACGTATGGATGGATCTGGATATCCATTTGGACTTAAGAATGATAAAATACACAAATTCTCAAAAATAATTGCAATTGCAGATTTATTTGATGAAATTAGTTCAGGAAGTTACTCCGAAGACATTAGAAGCCCTTTTGATGTACTTAATATCATTAGGCAAGAAAGTTTTGAAAAGCTCGACTTTAATTATTGCAATATGTTTTTAAGACATATGACGAATTTCTACATTGGAGAAGAGGTAATTCTAAGCGATAAACGTAAATGCAAGGTTGTTAAAGTGAATATGGATGATCTGCTAAATCCTATATTGCTTGACGGTAGTGTTTTGCTTGATTTAAGTAAGGAAAAGGACATATATATTGAAAGCCTTGCTATGTAAGTTGGAAAGAATAGTGATGACTAAAGCAGTTCCGACTAAATTCCTATCTCTCCGTTACATACCAATAGCTCTAGCAATTTTTGCTGGAGCTATTTTTCTATAAGTTTTGCTGTAAAAATAGTGTCTGTGTCGCCTTTTTTTGCAGTTATAACTTGAAGCAGTTGAATTTGTGGCATTAATTGAAGGTGCAGCCATTTAAGATATATAATATTTGATAGGGCATTTAAATAAGTAGAATTATTGCAAGTTATGTTAAGTTTTTAATTAAAGAATCTAGTACAATATTCTTACAGGGAGGTGAGTATACTTGTCGCTTAATACGGTAGAAAATATGGTCAACTGGATAGAAGTTAATATTACAAGAAATCCAACGCTGGCTGAAATGTCAAATTACGTTGGATACTCTCAGTTTTATTGTTCAAATAAGTTTCATGAATATATGGGGATTACTTTTAAACAATATTTATCAAAGCGTAGATTAACTCTTGCTGCAATAGAAGTGAAAAATACACAGGATAGACTTCTGGATATAGCGTTAAAGTATGGGTTTTCCTGTCAAGAAAGTTTTACAAGGGCTTTTGTAGATGCTTATGGATACACCCCCAATCAATATAGAAAGACTTTGGTAGCTATTCAGTTATATGTGAGACCTAATATCCTTCCGGTTGCAAATAATAAATTTGTGGAAATTTAAAAAATAAATTAGTAAATGGAGTGTAGGATGAAATTAGGGAGAAATGATTTATGTTGGTGTGGCAGTGGGAAAAAATACAAAAAATGCCATGCCGAGTTTGATAGTAGAATTGAGTTTTATAAAGCACAGGGACATATAGTCCCACCTAGGAATATTATAAAAACAACTGAACAGATAACAGGAATACGTAAAAGTGGAAAAATTAATATTGCTGTTTTAGATTATATTGCTGAGCATATACAGGAAGGTATGACCACAGAAGAAATTAACCAGCTTATCTATGAAAAAACAGTAGAGTTTGGTGCTGTACCAGCACAACTTGGGTACGAAGGATTTCCCAAAAGTGTATGTACCTCTATTAATGAACAGGTATGTCATGGCATACCATCAAAAGATGTAAAACTAAAAAGCGGAGATATTATCAATGTTGATGTTTCAACCATATATCAAGGATACTTTTCGGATTCATCTAGAATGTTCTGCATTGGAGATGTAAGTGAGAAGAAGGAAAATTTGATTCGCGTTGTGCGAGAATGTATTGATTTAGGGTTAAAACAAGTAAAACCTTGGGGATTTCTTGGAGATATGGGATATGCAATACATGAGCATGCTATGAAAAATGGATACTCTGTAGTAAAAGAAATTGGAGGACATGGAATTGGATTAGAATTTCATGAAGATCCTTGGGTAAGCTATGTTTCTAAGAAAAAAACAGATATGCTGATGGTACCAGGCATGGTATTTACCATAGAGCCAATGATTAATGCAGGAACGGACGAAATATTTTTAGATAAGAAAAATGATTGGACTTTTTATACGGCAGATGGGCAGCCTTCAGCTCAAGAGGAAATCATGGTATTGGTTACAAGCGATGGATATGAGGTATTAGCATATTAACTTTTAATAAAAACCGCAGTTAAATAGATAGGGTGAACCGTATGAAGGTCTAAAAAAGAACTGCCTTGAAAGCAGTTCTTTACATCGGTTTATAGAAAATCCATGACTATTCTATTACAAGTGAAGATATTCAGCCCAGCTTAAATTCAAGATCTCTTAGTTAACTAAAATTACTAACTAAATTTAGTTTTTTAGCTCTCTTGTTGGCATACATTTTATCGTCAGCTTCTCGAATAAGCTCTTCAATATTTCTGCAATTTTTGGCGTTGCATTCTGAAAAACCAATGCTTACATTTATTGCATAGCTTTTCAAGCTGTATGCATTATAGCTTGATATAGCTGCTTCCAATCGGTTACTTATTCCTTGCATATCCTTCATGCTGGCTCCTGGAAGCACAGCCAAGAATTCATCCCCTCCATATCTGAATATTATATCTTTTTTGGCTAAGGAATCTTTTATTATCGTTGCTACAGATATAAGCAGAATGTCACCTTCAATATGACCAAAGGTATCATTTATTGTTTTTAAATCATCAATATCTATAAATGCGATAAGTATCGAATCTTCAAGGGTTGCTAACTGATCTACTTGTTCTCTTATAAGCTTTAATCCCTTTCTTCTGTTATAAAGTCCTGTAAGTTCATCAATATTCGCGTAGCCCTCTAGCTTTCTATTTGTATACTCATTAAAATGAAGTTTTGCTCCGATGCTTTCCATATCTTGCTTTAAAACTGTGTTTTGGGCTTTCAAGGTTGTTATCTTACTTATATATCTTATCTCCATATTATTTATTGCAAAGTATAGGAGACCAGCCGATAGAATAACATAAAAATATCCTCTATACTGATCAATATTCATTATTACTTCAATATCATTGGAAAGCCAGCCTAAGGCCTTGTTAGAAAATATTAGCCATATTAGGCTAAAAGCTGCGTATGCTGCGGTAATCTTTAATGTACTTTGTTTTTTCTTCATATATTGCACCTCATTGATTTTAGTTTTATGTATTTAGTCTTCTCTTTTTAATATGTGTGCTTATACAGCTTTGTTATTTTATTTCCCCCTTGTTATAGCATCATTTAACATTCTATTAGTTATACGTAAACAAATAACATTTTAAGGGGGAGGTAATCCAGACATTATTCTTGTAAATATATTCTAACTATAGTACAATTTTGATATATGCCAGCGTATATTGGCATGATATGGTCCTAACAGGAGGATTTGTATGGAGAAGCATCAAAAAATCATAATATGTGGACTTCTTTCTTTAATGTCTCTAGTCTTCATTACAGAGGGCAAGAGTAATCAGATTCAAAGACAAACAACCACTTCTTCAGGATTGACACAGCAAATGACTGGTAGCACTGTAGCTATGTCTGAATCTGAACTAAAAAGCATTGAAAACGTTAGTCTATCAGATGATTCTCCTGCTTCCATTTGGTGGATACCTAAAGATGAAAAAACTACTATAAATGAAATTACAGCTTGGTTGCAACAAGCTAAACCATATAAAGGCGAAATACCTAAAGATCAAATCAATGCTATATTTAATGCAAATATCGCACCATCAACACTGTATATAACTACTTCCGATAAGCACGAAATAAAAATACAACCTGCATGCGTAGTACAGGGGATCGCAAAAGCCCAATGTGTTACTGATGTACTGGAGATTAATAAGGATAAACAAAAAAGTTATATTCAATGCAGTCAGCTATTCAACTGGTTAAAGAACGATAAGTGGAATACTGAATTTGAAAAGAAACAATAACGAATTTTTTTAGTCGGAATATTTCTGGGATATTGGTGAACTATTTCACTATAGCTAGTGGGTGGTATTGGATATGATAAATTACTATTTCTCAATCGGTTATATAACTTAAAATTTGTAGTTGAGATTTTTATATTTGTTGCAACTTTTTCCACTTTCGTATTTTTGTTCTGAAGGACTTGAACGGTGCAACAGTATTGATGTGAATCCACTTACATATTGCCCAATTGGATGGAGTTGATGATGACCATTTTCTTCCGCCTTGCTGAAATAATTCCGCATCTGTATAACTGTTAATCATTTCAATAACTTGCTGTTCTGCCTTTATAAACATAGTGCTTAACTCCTTGAGAGTATATTCTTTGTATTGTTTATAAAAACTTTCATATAAACCACTGAGATTATTCCATTTATAGGCTGGAGTTGGAGTGATAACAACATGCCCTTGCCGTTCTTGCTTCTCCCAATCAAGAATGAGATTCATCCACCCTAACTGATAGGCAATCATTTGAGTAGGCGTTCTGTCAACTCCATCAATTAACCTATCTTTATCTTTTTCATCAATATCATTAAATTCTTCGATGAATAGTTTTGCACGATTTGAAATTTCTAAAATCAATTCTTGTCTATTTTGGTATCCTGCCACTTTTACACCCCGCTTTCAAGTTGGAATTTGTCAGCTTCGTAGTATTTTCATAATCTCTGCAAAAACTTATTTACTTGCCTTCGATTTTTCAAAACTATTTTATTTACAGCACTTTCATTATTGAGTATATCATAAAAGCGTTTTCTATTTTCCTTATCATGCTTCCAAATAGACTTTATAAACTCAATTTTATCTTTATCAAATTTTTCAGGGCAATATCCACCCATATCAAGGCGGCTTTTCCCATAATTTTTTATAACTCTCTTTATAGCACCATAAACGCATATAGTGCGTGAGAAATCCATATAAATCAATGTATCACAATACTTTAATCTAAGAGGTATTGTACGATTAATATTTCCATCTAAAATCCATTTCGGTTTTGAAAGTTCTTTCAGTAACAAATCATCAAATTCATCTTTTGAAGCATTTTGCCAATTATCTCTCCAATATAGTATATCAAGGTGAATTAAAGGAAGTTCCAATTTTCTAGCTAATTTTTGCGCTAATGTCGTTTTTCCACATCCATTACCACCTATAATTAAAATACGTTCCAAACAATTTTCCTCCCTGCAACATATAATTAAATGCTGATTTCCCCATCCAGTACCTCCAATTAAAAGTACCGCCGCAAGATTTTGATAATCATGGAATGTATCCAATGAATAGCCAACGCTTGTTAAGAAATTTCCTTGTGATCTGACAGACTGCAATTTTAGAGAAATCGTATAGACGTTGTATTTCAAATTATGGAATTTGGCATCTTCATGTTATGCTTATACTATTCGTTGTTATTTCAACTCTTTCCTCATAACAACATTCTTCTCTTGAACAGCTACTTTGACAAATCCAGCCTTCTCATACAGCCGAAGAGGGCCTGTGCAATCCCATTCAAATCGCTCGTCGCGCACAACGGGAAAACCCTCGACGGCGATATAGCCTTCGGCTCTCGCATCGTCAATCACGCGCTGCAAAAGAGCAGTGGCAATTCCTTTCCCGCGATATTCAGGAGCAATCTCAAAACACACCACGGCCTTTTCTAGCTTTTCAGCCGGTGCGTAAAAGCGCTCACCGGTACACGATTCGATGGGGAAGTTCGCTTTATCGTTCGCGTTGCACCAGCCAATAGCAACGCCGTCGTCAAAAGCCAAGTATCCCCGAAGCGCGCCCGAATCAATCTGTCGTTCGGCGACTTTTCGTGACACGCGACCTATGTCAGCCCCGTCTACTTTGTCAAACTCAGCTTTTTGCTGCTCCTTGGACATTTGATAGACCTGACAATAACACCGATACGGGGAATTATCTGTGAACGCCCGATTTTCGAAGAAGTCAAAGTAATCGGCTGAAAGCCTCGGTATGAGTGGTTTGATAGTAATATTCATGTTTTCCCTCCGTATAAATATAAATAATCTGTAGTTAAGTCGGTAAATTACTATTTGCCTATTACTCAGATTTGATCCTATTTATATTATAACATATTTTGTAAATATACTATTACTTATGGTACGGTTCACTTAGCTTAATTATAAAAGGCTTTTCTATCAGATAAAACCAAGCAATTTTCAATTTACCAACGTTAATATATTGTAAAATAGACTCAATAAAATACAATAAAGTTTAATAAAATATAATAAAATGCTTGACCGTTATAGAAAAAATTATTATAATTTGAGCATAGATTCTATACTTTTAGAAAAAAGTAATTTATAGGGAGAGTGAATAGTTTGAATTACAGAGTGATAAATAAAAATAACAATAAATATATTGAATTTGCTTCTGATTTGATGAAACTTTCTTCAGAGCAGGATGTGGTGGATTGCATATCTATATGCATGGAGAATGACATTTATACGATAATACTGCATTCTAATGTATTATCAGAGGATTTCTTTAATCTTAAAACAGGATTAGCAGGTATGGCACTGCAAAAATTTATAAACTATCATGTAAAAGTTGCTATTATTATTGAAGAGGCAGAAAAGCTTAATGATAGATTTAAAGAAATGATTATGGAGGCTAACAAAGGAAATCATTTCAGAACATTCAAGAATATTCCAGATGCTGAAATTTGGATCTCAAATTTGTAAGCGTAGGGAGAAAAATCCTCTGATGATGAGGATTTTTTTATTTCACACATCTTTTGCCTATATGAACTATAATATCCTCACAAAGAATATACTGCAGAATACTATATATTAATGAACTATTAATAATTCAATCATATAAACTAAGTGATAAATTAAATGTGATTTTTATACAGTAGATAATTTTAGAAGGTGAAAAGTGATGGATAACAAATTCTTATTAGCAGCTACAAATGCATATGGGAATGGCCAAGAAAGAGGTCATCTTATTAGCCTGCCTCGTTGGGTAGGTGATTTTATATATGATAAATCTAATGTAAAGCTTAAGGTTGGAATGTCAGAGATAGAAGTAGAGTACAAATTAAATAATACAAAGAATACAATAGAAATTCCTGAATATCTAGTTGAAGAATTAGGACTTCAAGATAAAATGGAGATCAATTATAAAATTAAAAATAGTAAGCTAAGCTTGGGTCCTGTAATAGGTGTTTTCCAAAGTAATGGAAGTGTAAGAAAGGCTAATTTACAAAATGCTAATTTTAGATTTATTGAATTGATGAAGGCTAATAAAAGCTGCTCTACGATACTGTACTTTTTTTCTGTGCATGATGTGGATTTTGAGCATAAAAAGATAAATGGTACTTTTTTTAACGAGGAAACAGAGCAGTGGGAAAAAAAGTTATATCCCTATCCAGATATACTTTATGATAGAGGCGGCGGAACTTTAAAATCTCAAAAAATGATTTCCGATAATATCAGAAAAGAACTGGAAGGTACGGAAGATTTTAAAAAGATAAATGCAGAGTATTTTTTCGATAAATGGCATGCATACAATGAACTCATCAAATATAAAGAAATGACTAAATATTTACCCCTGACCATTCTTTATAATAAACCAGAAGATTTAACTAAGATGCTTAATTTAAGCTCTACTTTATATTTAAAGGATTGCTTAGGGAATAATGGAGTAGGAGTTGTAAGATTGATAAAACACTCAGAAGAATCCTATGAGCTGAGCCATTTCATGGGCACTTCCTTTAAGTTCGATATAGATTCCTTTGATAATTTAATTTCCAAGATTGAAGAGCTATTTAAAGATAAAAGATTCATAATACAAATTGCCATTGATGTATTGCAGCTGGGTAACAGAAATATAGATATGAGAGCAACTGTGCAAAAAAATGGCAGAGGAAACTTGGGAGTTACAGCTTTTCCTGTAAGATTAGGAAAAGAAGAATGTCCAATAACCAGCACTAGATCAGGTTCATCTGTCTATACAATTGAGGAGTTCTTTAAGAAAAATTATAATTTTACAGAAAATCAGATTGATCAGCTTGAAATGCAGCTTAGAAGGTTCCTATTTACCATTTTTAGCTGTTTAGAAAAATCATATGGTTCCTTTGGAGAAATTGGAATAGATTTTGCAATTGATAAGAATTGGCGGATTTGGTTTATTGAATGCAATGCGAAACCAGGTAAGGATACTCTATATATTTCTTATGATAATGACACCATCCAAAAGGCATTCATCAATCCTTTGGAGTATGCAAAATACTTGTGGATTAAATAAAAATATAATTTAGAGGTGAAATTAATGCAGGTAAGAATTAAAGAAGCTTCTCCAAGAGCTGATGGTGTAAATTGTGTAATACCAAAAGAAGTATTTGACTTTTTAAATTTATCAGAAAAGGTAGAGTATTGTTTGCATGTAGGTCAAATAAATCATCGTTTATATATTGCTCCATCGGAGGAAGACAGTGAATATATGCTTTTAGAGGCATCTATATTTACGAAACTATGTCTATACAATAATTTAACATTAAAAATTAAGAGAGCTGATGAGGATATATTTCTAGGCCCAGTAATTGGCCTATTTATTAATAATTATACCTTCTCTAATTGTAGTGAGGATAGTGCACCTACCTATAATGGAAGAGCAGGTGTTGTGGAGCACTGTTATTGTTATTATTTTTCTATTAACGATATCGATTGGATACAAAAGAAGATAAAAGGATATACCTTTTGTTTTGAAAGCCAAAAGTGGATTAATGGATGGTTTCCAATGCCTGATGTAATTTATGACAGAGCTGTTGGTTTTGAAAAAGAAGAGAAGCCTTTGGCAAAGCAAATAAGAAAAAATTTTAAGGATGATCTCAAAATAAAATTTATAAATAATAAAGATTACCTTGGGAAATGGGAGACCTTTGAAAGGCTTTCTAAATATTCAGAGGTTAATTGCTACCTTCCTAAAACTATGGAATATACCAATTTTAATGATGTTTTAATCATGTTAAAACAAAATGATTTTATATTTCTAAAAGCTTCTCACGGCAGTGGAGGGAGACAGGTAATAGCTATAGAAAAAATTGATGATATGTATAAGCTTGTGTTTTACTCTGCAGAGCTAAAGGAGCTTAAATTAAAGGATATTGAAGAACTAAGAGGCTATATTGAAAAATATACAGCTGGTAGGAAATTTATAATTCAAGAGGGAATAAGATTATTGAAATATAAGGATCAAGTCTTTGACATGAGAATTCTAATCATTAAGGATAGGGAAGGAAAATGGAGAACTATTGGTAACTGGGCAAGAATTGCAAAATCAAATTACACTATTACAAACTACTGCGCAGGGGGAAGATGTGAATATTATGGTAATATCTATAAACATTTATGCACAAAAAATTCTAAGGTTCATATTCCATCCTATGATGAAATAGCACAAGTAACTATTAAAATCGCTTCTTATTTAGAAAAAACCTTTGATTCCTTTGGAGAGCTTGGGATGGATATAGCTATTGATATGCAAGGAAAGCTCTGGTTTATTGAAGCTAATACGAAGCCTGATAAGGATTTGGTTGAAGGAGTTGAAGATTTTGAGAGTATACCGCTTCAAAATCTATCTATATATGAATACTCTAAATATTTGACTGGTTTTTAATATATAAGGCTATTCTGAATGAAGTTTTAGGGGCGTTGCAAAAAGATTATTTATTTTAAGATATTGAGATAGGAGCGTAAATTTTTAATTCTTCATTTTTGTTTATTAATTTGTTCTTATCTATTTCTCTTTTAAATAACTGTATCTTCATTGCGCAACAGCCCCTTAAAACAGAACATTAACAGCATATACTCTTTGATTTAAAGCCTGATAAGTAAACACAATATTCAATAGGCTGACTGTTGCACCTTAGTATAACCTCGGGTTTATTTAGTCTCTCCAGGCTCACTCTTAAAGGTTTTCCGTTCACTTCGATTATCCAAATTTTATGTCTTACATCTATGGTCATATCTATACCAAGCTCTACACAAGTTCCGAATTCTGCTTCTATTGATAAACATATTTCTCTGCCTATGTTAATTACTTTTTCATATAGACCGCCTTTTGTTGCACTATCTTCATAGAAAACTTCTTTTAGAACCAATGAAAAATCCTCTACTGATCCTCCGCTCCTCGGACTGGTTATGATGCTTCCATTTGCTGCAATACGAGAGGCTATACCCCCAGGCTTCCAATTACCTTTATAATCCTTCTGATATAAAAGCCTGAAATCAAAGGGGGATTCTCTAAAAAAAGCTTTTTTAATTTCACGTTGTATAATATATCCACCTCCATCAGTTGAATATTTGTTAAGTAAAATATCAAGCTTTTTTAAATCATCTATCACTACTACATGATTCAGGTCTTTAGTTCTATAAGAAACCTTAAAGTTATTTGCAGAGAGGTTTGAAATCTTAAAAACGCCCCTTCCTTTACTTAATAAATTAGGCTTTAGATATGCGCTGGCATATTTCCCTAAAAACTTTTCCACATCTAGATAGCTAGTATACAAGACTGTTTCTGGAACTGCGCTTGCTAACTCGGGATTTGATTTTAAGAGCTGCATGGTATCCCATTTTGATAATTTTGGAGTGTTATTTAGCATTATAAAATCCATTGGCAGCCTGCTTTTTAATTCTAAGCTTTCATAAACACAGTTACCTTCTACATTTCGATTATATATTACCTTTGCTAGAGGCAATATACTAGTGCCCCAGCTATCGTTTGTTCTAAATATTCCTAGCACTAGGTTGTTTTCCCAGTCAATATTGTCTCTTGAAAAAAAGTAGCAAAATCCACTTAGTTTTTTGCAGGCTCTGTCAAATTGAACATACTCAGAAATATTTGTGCCGGAAATAAGCTCTTGAACTTTTATTTGATTTACAAAAATACCTATTAAAGGACCTAATTCTATGTGGCGTTCGTTTATTTTGTTGATTTGCAATAAGGTGCCATCAGGAATATGAATCACCTGCTCTAAATCATTTGAGAAAGAGATACTAGGATCATTAGCAAATGTTTCGTCTATAATCTTAATATTTAATTTTATGGTTATTGAAGCTACAGACAAGGTTATATAATCTAGATTTCTTGAAAGTTTGATTTGCTGTAATGTAGCTTCTGTGATATAACATGTTTTTAAGTTATCTGATGAAATATAATTTATATTAACCTCATTAAACACAGGGAACACTCCTATAAATTGCTACTTTAATATATTCTAAAGAAGCTTAAGATGTTATTAAGATGCCAGATATTCTATATATTTTTTACATCCACAGATATTTACTTCACCCTAAAAATTATATTGAATATACTGTTACGAGAAAAAGAATAAATATTTTATATTTAATAGGAGATTGTCAAATGAATAAAGATTCTTCCAATATGAAAAGGGAATTGGGACTATTGGCGGCGATTTCTATTGTGATCGGAAACACTATTGGTTCTGGTATTTTTATGATTCCTCAAGGGTTAGCTGCTGCCTCAAATCCTAAATCAACAATTATTGCTTGGATTATTACATCAATTGGATCTATTCTATTGTGTTTAAGCTTTGCAAAGCTAAGCGCAGTAATGCCAAAGACTGGTGGACCTATAGTCTATACCAAAGCTGCCTTTGGAGAGCTTCCCGCATTCCTAGTTGCTTGGACTTATTGGATAGGCATATGGGTTGGAGATGCAGCGATTATAACAGCATCGGTGAGTTATCTATCTTACTTTTTTCCTGTGATTGCTAGCAGCAGATTAATAGCGTTTTTAGTATGTACCAGCATACTATGGATATTTACAATTATAAATGTAAGAGGGGTAAAGAAAGCAGGATATGTAGGAATAATAACTACCATATTTAAAATTTTACCCTTAGTTATTTTTGTTGGTATTGCAGCTATGAATTTTCAAATGAGTAATATTAATACCGTATCTTCAAAGGAGGCAGCTGGTATTTCCACTGTGCCAATTGCGGTAAGCATTACTTTATGGTGCTTTCTAGGATTGGAAAGTGCTACCCTCCCTGCAGGTGAAATAAAAAATCCCGAAAAAACTATTAGAAGAAGCACAATATATGGAACCTCTATTGTGGCGGTAATATACTTATTAATCAGCATATTGGCAATGGGGGCTATGCCTCAAACTAAATTAGCGTCATCCAATGCACCTCTTGCAGATATTATAAATGCTGCTACAGACGGTAATTGGGGAGGAGGCTTTATAGCACTAGGCGCCATAATCTCCATTCTTGGTACAATCTCTGGATGGATATTAGTGTCTGGCAGGTGTTCTTATGCAGCTGCTGAAGAAAAGCTTTTTCCAAGCATTTTTATGAAAATTCATCCTAAGTTTAAGACTCCATATGTAGCTATAATAATAGCAAGTGTGGGCACAAATATACTTCTTATTACTAATTATGTTTCAAGTCTGACCTCCGCTTTTAACTTTATATTACTTCTTTCAACTTTAGCAGTCCTGCCAGTATACACCTTCACAGCTGCAGCTGAAATAATGCTATTGTCAAAGGGTAGCGCTAAGGCTAGCCTGTTTAATATCATAAAACATTCATTTGCAGCTTTATTAGCTTTTGCATATTCGATATATGCTATATATGGTACAGGTGCTGAAACTGTTATGTATGGATTCATATTAATGCTTGCAGGAATACCATTTTATGTATACAAAAAAATATATACTAAAGCCAAGGAGTAAGTAAAATAAAAGAGTAAAACTTGCAATAATAGTTTTACTCTTTTATTTTATTTATATTAACTACAAAAGCAGCAATTATTCATCATCACATTCACAAGGATCTATATACTCTAATGCAATACCCATGTTTATAGTTAAATACATCCCGCAGTCGTCTTCGTCTAAGCAAATATTATAGAATGCAAATGCCCAATCTACACAGTCTTCTGTATCATTACAGGGCTTAGCGCAACATGTGGTAGATATTGCTTTATTCACATAGGCTGTTTTGCTGCAGCATGTGCTTGTGTGATCGGGAAAGCTATAACCTGATATAGGGGAAACAGGTACACTAGTTGAGAAGTTTACTTCACCAACCACTCTTATTTCATAGCCAGCAACCACATCACATTCCTTATGATGACTCCCGTCGCAAGTGGGTATTTGTACCTTTTTAACTATAGGATTTTTTAGACAGGATAGTCCTGAAAGATTAAAGGACATATCTGGAGTGCAGTCCAAAAATTTAAATCCTTTAGGTACCTGTAAACGACAGCAAGTTTTCACTAAAGGGATGCAATTGGCAGTCAAAGCTTTTACATCTGATTCGTGAATAGGCAATCCTGACCTATCAATATAATAGGTTTTATAATATTCAAGTTTATCTTCTTTAGCCATTAACTATTTACCTCCTCTTCTGCTTCTAATAAGTTCTTGTTTTATCAAAAAAATGAATTTTACATTGATGAAATCTCATAATTCAGTTTATGTTGATATCCATGGTTATGTTAATAATTAATATGAGAGGAAATAAAAAGATATTTTGGATTAATCGAACCAATAATTGAATTTAAGATAATATAATAATAGGTTAAAATATCTGAGCGCATATCGGAGGTGTTTGTTATAAGCACTGAACCTATTATTGGAGTTTTTACTAATGCATTAAGTATAAGCAAAGCTAATCATCAGAGGCCAACAATAAAAATGCAGTATCTATTTTCTGCTAATAAAAATTTAAACATGATTTTATATTTTTTTTCATCAGATAACTTTCTGCAGGATAAACAAAAGATAAATGGAACTTATTATAATTATAAAACTGAGATATGGGAGAAAAGACTATTTCCCTTTCCTGATGTTCTATATGATAGGGGCGGAGATATAGAAAAATGCTATGAGAATAAAACAAATTTCGTAAGAAGTGTACTTTATAAGGATGCTAATATTAAAAAATTAAATCCTGCTTATATATTTGATAAATGGGTTCTTCACGAGTACTTTATGAAGTATGGAGATATGGCTTTGTACTTACCGTACACAGTTAGATTTGCAAGTACAAAGGATTTATTAGATATTCTGAACAAATCTAATACTATCTATATAAAAGATAGAACCGGGAATCGTGGGTTAGGGGTAGTTAGGGTTATAAAATTACCAAGTGGTATATATGAATTTGATTATTGCGTTAAAAATCAAAGAACGGATTATTTTTATTCCTTCAGAACCTTAGTGAATAAGTTAAATAATTTTTATAAGGACAAGGAACCAATTATTCAGATTGCAATTGATACTTTAAAAATCAATGATAGAAATATAGATATGAGAGCTACAGTGCAGAGAAATGCAGAGGGGCAGCTAGAAATTATAGCATTTCCAGTGAGGGTTGCCATTGAAGGATCCCATATAACAAGTACTAGAACTGGTTCGGAGGTTTATGATTTCAAAGAGTTTTTTAGGTTGAATTTTAATTTTTCTGAGAAACAATTGCAAAGCTTAACAGCTAAGATTAAAAAGTTTCTCCTTATAACCTATAATAGAGTTGAAGAAAAATTTGGAAGATTTGGGGAGATGGGAATAGATTTTGCCCTAGATAAAGATTTTAATATATGGTTGATTGAATGTAATGCTAAACCAGGCAAGGACACTATTTATTTGTGTTATGGCAATGATGTGGTTTCAAGGGCGTTCTCAAACCCTTTGCAGTATTCCAAATTCTTATGCAGTTTTGATAAAAGTAATAAATCCTAAGGTGGTTAATCTTAGGATTTATTTTACATAAGCGCTTATTTTAATCTTTAGCTTCCTTTACGAAAAACGCCTTTATCAACATTATTTTAAAACATAGCTTAATCTTTCAAAAGCTCTTTTAGGTCTACAGTACTGTGATTTGGATAATCGAAAACTTTTCCTTCCCAGGTTCTAATTTTTATATAATCCTTACCTCTGGATATGATATACTGCGGCAAAATTGGCGTTTTTCCATTTCCATTGGGTGCATTTATTATATAAGCGGGTATGGCCATTCCAGAGGTATATCCTCTTAGATATTCCATTATCTCGATGCCATCATCCACAGAGGTATTGAAATGAGTAGTTCCAAGTATATATTTAGAGTGGAATATATAATAAGGTCTTACTCTGCATTTTAAAAGCTCCTGATTTAATAATCTCATTACATATTTATCATTATTGATTCCGTTCAGTAATACTGCCTGATTTCCTAGCGGTATCCCTATGTTTGCAAGCTTATCGCAGGCTTCTTTTGCTTCTTTTGTTATTTCTAAAGGATGGTTAAACTGGGTGTTTATATAGAGAGGCGGATATTTCTTTAATATATTTAATAGATTCTCATCAATCCTTTGAGGCATAGTCACAATTGTCCTAGTTCCTAATCTAATATATTCTACAGTAGGTATATTGTGAATTCTCTCTAGTAGCCAATCAAGGGTGGCATTAGAAAGCATTAAGGCGTCTCCGCCTGTAATAAGCACATCTCTAATTTCAGGGTTATCTTCAATGTATTTGATAGATTCCTCTAGATCTGAAATGCATTGATGCTTATCTACTGAACCTATATTCCTTCTTCTTTGGCAATGTCTGCAGAATGATGGGCATACATTGGTTACATTTATAATTAATCTATCTGGATATCTTCTGGTTATGCACCCTGCAGGATTCGTATATTCTTCCGCCATAGGGTCTTCATAGCCTGTTTCATTTAATTCTGCCAGTGATGGTATGCACTGAAGCTTCACTGGATTAAATTTGTCATCATCTATTAAAGATAAATAATAAGGAGAGACAGCCCATCGAAATTTTTGCTGGACTTTTTTTATTGATTCTATCTCAAAATCACTTAAAGATATTAGCTTAGATATTATATCTATATCACTTATTCTGTTTGCTAGCTGCCATTGCCATTTATTCCAATCATCTTCGGAAGCATTAAGCATAGAAATTATCTTTTGCTTTTTATCTGATATCTTCTTCTCCTGCTCAGATGACATACCTCTTGGTATAGTATCTCTTATCTTTGTGTAGTCTTCAATTTTGCCTTTTAATTCTTTTGCTCTTTCTAATGCTATATTTCTTTTATAATCATCATCGTACATGCCTTTCATACCTCCTCTAGCCGCTCATTTGAGCATATTAATTCAAACATTTTATTGCCTGCTTATGTTTTAAGCTGTTGACGTTATATCTGAAGCTTAAGCTCAATCAAATCCCATATAAACATCAGCTTAAAACATAGCCTATATTTATATTATTCTGACTTAAAAATATTGGTACATAATATATTTTTACAGGTAGGTATGATAGGGTAATTTTTTTATAATCGAATATTGAAATTCATTTTATTGTAAAGTAATAAATTCCAAATGCTTCTTTACGGCAATGGAAGTAGCAGAGGCATCATGGCTTTCCAAAGCTTTTAATATCTCGTCATGATGTATATTAACTGTTGCTTTATTAAAGGCATGTATTTTTGAACTTTCGATGCAGTTTTCAATCAAGGAAGATATTGAAAACATCATGGTTGATATTAATGGATTTCCAGAAGCTTCAGCTATTTTAAAGTGAAATTTCTTATCAAGAGAGGCGCTAAGCTCAATATCATCAGTATGACTTAGCTCTTTAGCTATTTCTCTCAATTCCTTCAGCTGCTCTTTTGTTATATTTTTAGCTGCTAAAGCAGCAGTTTCAGGTTCAATTACTTTTCTAAGCTCTAACACTTCCTCAGTTTTGCTGCCAAGAAGTAAAAATATAATAGACAAAGGTTCAAGAAGACTATTTTCAAGGCTATCATTAATGAAATTTCCTTCTCCCTGTTTGGATTCTATAAGTCCAAGCATTTCTAAAACTTTTAAGGCTTCTCTCACAGAGCTTCTGCTTACTTGAAGCTGCTCAGATAAATCTCTTTCAGAAGGTAATTTATCACCTCTTTTAAAATAGCCGCTTCTGACAAGATCCTTTATTTCTTCCATTACCTTTTCATATATTTTCGTGTTTTTTATAGGGCTTAACATAGGTTTCTTCCTTTCAGTGGGGAACATCTTTACTTTCTGTTAAAGCAGAAAGCAAAATGTTATAATTTTTTTCAGTTATAAGTTTTTTTTCTTTCAAATTCTCTATTTTGTTGTAATGAACATCTATATTTTCTTTAAAATTTGTAATTGCTTTAATTATAGCAGATTTAAAAAGAGGGATGGAATCAATTATCTTTTTTACCCCATACAAATATTCATCATCATATATATTGAAGCTTTGAAATAGCCCTGATATCAATCTTCCATCAGAAAAAGCATAAATATATCTGTCGCACATTTCGTCAGATAAATCAACTTCGATTTTATGCTTATACAATCTAAAAATCACATCATCTTTTTTAACAAAAACGGGAAATATACTGGAGAATAGTACTTTTATATTTACATCTTCGTCTACTAAATCTTCAAAATCATATTCATTAAGCTTAGATACAATCTCATCAGTAAAAATGCTATTTTTTATTTCATTGCTAAGCTTCAGTTTTAATTTTTGCTCTCTGTCTTCCACTAAGATATTATCAAGGGAATAAAGCAATTTGTCTAAAGGATTTTTGTTTGAATTCTTGGTCTCCATATGCTACATACCTCCATTATTTATTAATGAAAAATTGTTAGAAACAGGTTCCATAGTATAGGAGCTAGTATAACGGTTATAATTCCGGAAATAGCAATGGTTATACTGCTCATAGCGCCTTCAACTTCACCTATTTCCATGGCTTTTGCCGTTCCAATAGCGTGAGCGGAGGAACCTAGAGCAATTCCAAGAGCAATCTTATCATTTATTTTAAATATCTTATATAATAATGGCCCAATAATGGAACCTAATATCCCAGTAAGTATAATGGCAACAACAGTGATTGAAGGAAGTCCGCCTAATTGCTTAGATAGAGCCATACCTATGGGAGTTGTTATGGACTTAGGTATTAATGATTTCGTTAGTATATCTGAAAATCCAAATAATTTAGAAAGCAAAATTATACATAATATTCCCGAAGTAGAGCCGCATAAAATACCTGCCAAAATGGGAAAAGCATTTTTTTTAAATAGAGAGAACTTCTTGTATAAGGGTAAAGCTAAAGCAATAGTTGCAGGAGCTAAGAAGAAAGAGATTACTTGTCCACCAACGTTGTAATCATTATAGCTAATATGAAATTTTGTAAGAAAAACTATTAGTATTATTATTGCGATTAACAATGGATTAAAAATTGAGAATTTAAGCTTTTCTTTTATGAAAGCACCTATCTCATAAGCTATTAGAGAAACCAGTACTCCAAAAACTGGGGAATTAACTATAGTATTCATTTTGAACACACCTTTCTTAAAATTGTAACCACATAAGCGGTAACGATCCAGATAACACAGGTTGAAATAATAATTATAGCTAAGAAAGGCATCATTTTACCATTCAATATTCCCAAGGAAGTCAATAAGCCCACTCCAGCAGGGACAAACAAAAAGGACATGTGAGAAATTAGAACTTCACAAATATCTTCAATCATTTCAACTTTAACAATTTTAAAATATAATGCCAAGAAAAGTAAAATTAATCCTAGAACGGTTCCAGGAATGGGAAGACTGAACATTAGCTGCAAAAGCGTTCCTAAAAAATATACTATCAAGATAATCATTAGTTGCCTTAAGGATTTCAATACGACACCTTCTTTTGTAAAAAATTAGTGGTACAGTGGTCTGACCAGATGATTTTAATTTATCATATATTTTGTACTATTGCAATAAGGAATTACAGGATATTATTTTTGTTAATGCAGATAGCTATAAACTTATTGAATATTTGGATAAATTGTTCTAATATAATTATATAGTAATATAAGTAATAGGAGCGGAATAATTGGATATAAAAGAAAAACAATCGAGCAATTTAAAAAATAAAAAATGGATAAAGTCACAACAGAATTGGACTTGGATAATTACTATTACGTGGATGCTAATAGCTAATTTGTGGCTGCCCTTTGGACTTTACGGTTTGGTTTGCATGTTTACACCTATTATTATAGCTTTATCTGGAAGGGGGAAAATGAGCTGTGCTCGCATTTGCCCAAGAGGTTCCTTTATAGGGAAATTTACAAAGCCCTTTTCCAGAAATGTACCTATGCCTTCCTGGACACGCACCAAAGGCTTTAAATTTATACTTTGGTCAATTATGATGGGGACTTTTATAATATTAATGATTTGGGCTGTACCAAAGGGGATATACACTTTAGGTAAAACTATACTTTATTTTATGGAAGCAGCAACATTAATTGCGTTTTTAACAGGTTTAATTTTCAGACCTAGAAGTTGGTGTACCGTATGTCCTATGGGATTTACTTCTGGTAATATTCGTGATCTTGTAAGCAAAAAGAAATGAAAAAGATGCAGCTAGATTTTATATATTATTAAAACCTAGCTGCATCTACAGGGAACAATTTCATTGTTTTATTAAGTTTTTAAAAGCTTAATTTCTATGAAATTCAAGAATATCTTTTCTTACTTGCTCTAAGCTGTTGATTAGTCCGTCCATTCTCATAGACCATCCATGTATTTCGTCTTCGCTGGCTATAGTGTCATCATACTTTACTATTTCAGTCAAGCCCTTAAGCTCACGCTCTAGCTGTTTCATTTTTTCGTAAAGCTCTTTTTTTCTTTGCATTGAAATCAGCCTCCTATAAATTTTTAGGGATAATTTGTCTTTATACTTATATTATAAGTTATTTTTATAATATTTTAAATATTCAAACTTAAGTAATATTCTTTTAGGATATATTTTAAAATATGAACTCATTTTTTAATTTGAATTTTCCTAAACCTATAGTATTATATAAATATGTATTATATGCATGTAAGAAATACTAGGCATTACGGAGGAAAACAGTGAGAAAATTAAAAATCGCATATACTATAAATTCAAAAGAATATTTTTCTACTGAGCGAAATGTGGTTTTGGCTCAGAATACAGATTACACGGATGTGGCAGCTGTTGTGTTAACCGATTTAGATATGGAATTAATTGAGGTTGTACATAACACAAAGTTTGGTTTGCCTGTATTTGTAGTGTTGAAAAACATAGAGAAGCTTCAGGGTGAGCTCTCCAAAAAGGTATTTAGTGTAATCCATAAAAATGATTTTGATTTACAACTTTATAGCAGAGATATTGAAGCTGCAGCAAATAATTATGAAGAAAATATACTTCCGCCTTTCTTTAAGACCTTAAAGGATTATGTAGAGAAGGAACATTCGCAATTTGATTGTCCCGGTCATCAGGGAGGACAATATTTCCGCAAGCATCCAGCTGGAAGATATTTTTATGATTTCTATGGAGAAAATGTATTCCGATCAGATATTTGTAATGCAGATGTAGCGTTAGGAGACTTGCTGATTCATGAAGGGCCTGCAGTGGATGCCGAGCAATATGCGGCTAAGGTTTATAATGCTGATAAAACCTATTTTATTATGAATGGAACCAGTACAGCAAATACCGTTGCTATAAATGCACTAGTTGCTCCGGGAAACTTGGTACTTTTTGATAGAAACAATCATAAATCTGTTTATAATGCGGCCTTGGTTCAGTCTGGTGGCAATCCAGTTTATCTTGAAACTGGGCGTAATCCTTTTGGCTTTATTGGCGGTATCGATGCTCACTGCTTTGAGGAAAGCTATCTAAGAGCTGAGATAACTAAGGCTGCACCAGAAAAGGCTTCTAATAAAAGGCCTTTTAGATTAGCTATTATCCAGTTGGGAACTTATGATGGAACGATTTATAATGCTAGACAAGTAGTTGATAAGATAGGACATCTTTGCGATTATATTCTTTTTGATTCAGCTTGGGTTGGCTATGAACAGTTTATTCCTATGATGAGGGATTGCTCACCTCTTCTGCTTAATTTAACTGAAAATGATCCAGGAATATTGGTAACTCAATCCATACATAAGCAGCAGGCGGGTTTTTCTCAGTGTTCTCAAATTCATAAAAAGGATAACCATATTAAGGGTCAGAAACGTTATGTGGATCACAAAAGGTTTAATAATTCTTATATGATGTATGCTTCCACAAGTCCATTCTATCCTTTTTATGCAGCCCTAGATGTCAATGCTAAATTGCAGGAAGGTGAAGCAGGAAGATTGTTATGGCAGGAATGCATAAAGCTTGGGATAGAGGCAAGAAAAGCAGTGTTAAAGAATTGTTCCATGCTTAAGCCCTTCATTCCTCCAGTTGTAAATAATAAAAAATGGGAAGAATATGATACGGATGAAATTGCAAGCAGCATTGAATTTTTTAAATTTGTCCCTGGTGAGAAGTGGCATTCCTTTGAGGGCTATGGAGAAAACCAGTATTTTGTAGATCCTAATAAATTTATGCTTACGACTCCTGGAATTAACGTTGAAACTGGTGATTATGAGGAGTTTGGTATTCCAGCTACCATTTTAGCTAATTATCTAAGGGAGCATGGAGTTATACCTGAGAAGAATGACTTAAATTCTATATTGTTCTTATTAACTCCTGCAGAGACAGCTAAGAAGATGGACAATCTTTTGGCACTTCTAGTTAGATTTGAGCAGCTTATAGAAGAAGATGCTCCGCTAAGCAAGGTGCTTCCGAATCTTTACAATAATCATGTGGAGCGTTACACAGGATATACTATTAGGAGACTCTGTAAGGAAATGCATGATTTTTATAAGAAAAATGATGCAAAAAATTATCAGAAGAAGTTATTTAGGGCTGAATTTTTCCCTGAAAGAGCAATTATTGAAGAAAAAGGGAAGTCTGATTCCTTAGGTGAAACTGCTGCAAGCAGAGAAGAAGGTAATTCCGGCAGCATATCTAAAAAGATATTTACACCGCAAGAAGCTAAATGGGCTTTGGTTAGAAATGAAGCCAAGCTGGTAGCTCTAAAAGATATAGTGGGCGAGATAGCCTTGGAGGGAGCTTTACCATATCCTCCAGGAGTTTTCTGCGTAGTACCTGGAGAAAGATGGAGTGAGGTGGCACAGAGGTATTTCTTGATACTGCAGGATGGTATTAATGAATTCCCTGGTTTTGCACCTGAGATTCAAGGAGTATATCTGGAAAAAGAGAATGGCTACATTAAAGCCTATGGATATGTACTCGATAGAAAAAATTAAAAAAATATCCCCGTGCAATTTTGCACTGGGGATATTTTTTAATTTTTATATAAGTACAAACAATAATCTTAGTGACTCGCTTTATAAGCTTACTTATATATCGAGCACCATGCCATCGTAGGCAACTATAAAGCCTGTATCTTTTACGCATTCCTCTAATTCATGGTGTAGCAGGCAGCCGTTGTGAGAAAAATGAGTTATAACAAACTTAGTATTCTCATCAGCACAGCCTGCTTCCAGCATTTTATTTTTCAGAAGTATGTTCTCTTCAATTCCCATGTGGCTTGCGCATCCAGGAGTACCTCCCATGGTGCAGTCTAGACTAACTACATCAAAATATACGTTCTTTATATGCTGCCAAGTTTCTTCTGTAATGTCTCCAGTATCATTTCCATAAAATAATCTTTTTCCGTCTTTATCGGTCAAACTGTATACCAAACAGTTTTCTCTTGGATCATGCTGTGCTTTAAGGGGAAGAACATCATAACCATGAGCTGCAAAAGCATCAAAGGCTTTGATTGACTGGAAATCGATACAGGACGTAAGATTTGCAGAGTCATCTTCTTCATTGAGCATTCTTTGATACATAGCTTCACATTTTTCATTTCCGTAGATGGTCATCTTATTTTTATCTCTATCGTAGGCATATGGAACCCCACGTAATATCAAATCTAGAGGGTAAAAGTGATCCATATGGGAATGGGTTAAAAGCAATGTTTCTATCTTTGAAAGGTCAATATCAAAGGCCATTGCATGATAGAAAGAATCTGGTCCAAAATCAAAAAGCAAATCGTCATTAATTAATACCTGTGCTCTAGAACGATAATTTTTACCTTTTTCTTTACGTGCTCTCTGGCAGTTATTGCAGGTGCAAAATGGGGCAGGCCACCCCTCTGCTGCTGCAGTTCCAAGATATTGTATTCTCATAAATGATACCTCCTATAGATTAAAATGCCTTAGCATATATTGTTAGGTGATCTCCGCATTTTGTTAACTCTTCTTTAGCAATGATGATACCGCTATTTCGGTATGGATTTACTAATGGAGTAGATGGTATTTCATTTTTATTATCATATGCTTTAGAAATATTTTCTTCTTTAATTTGGAATTTTAAATGCAGTTTTCTTCCAAAGCATTGATAAGTAAATTCCAATCCATCTAATTCAGCTGGCAATACAGGATCGATAATTAGTCCTTCTTTGCTAAAACGCACTCCTAATACATTGCTTACTAGTTGTCTTATATAGATTCCTGGTCCGCTGGAATAAAGTCTCCATCCACCCTTTACCTTGATGTCTCCGGTTCTTAATAATCCGAAGTTTTTCTCGTATTCATAACGGTCGTTGAAAGCTCCGTCAGAACTGCTGAAATAAAGGTTGCTCTGGCGAATATTGGCGTTGTTAACGCTATGTTGGATCAGTATTGGATTGATAGTGAAAAGAGAATTCCATGCTTCTTCACCACTTCCGAACTTAGCCATTGCTTCGATATAACGAATATGGGCATGCGTATATTGCAAGCTTATCTCACGGCCAACATTTGCAGCTTGTTCTGCACGTTTGAATAGATGACTAACACCGCCGTCATAGTGGGCAGGACAATCCATTAGACGTACGCCATCTGGACATTTTAAGGTGCTTTGAATAGTGGTCACATTTTTTCTTGCCTGATCTTGATCCACTAGTTCTGCAATTATACTTCTTGTCATAGGCAGCAGACGGTAATGAATACCTGTAGAATCATCAGCAGGATGAAGCATATAGTCATAGGTATCATCACACTTTAAAAATCCTGCTACTACATCGTCCTTAATTAAAATCTCATGGAAGGATTTCTTAACTAAAGCAGCCAGTGAAGCGAATTCTGAGGATAATTCACTATTTATATCTGAAAGCGCCTCGCAAAGAACGTTAAAGGTCTGATAAGCAAGAGCAACGGTCCAAGAACTCACTAGCTTTGTTTTCAGTTCTTCGCTTGCAGGCTGAAGCGTATCGTCCCAGTCACCGCCTGCGTAGGTTATAAGACCAGTGCCTTTAATAATTCTTGTTTCTTTAATATTGCTTAAGGCATAGCATATATGCTGTAATACGGTTTCCTTTTTACCTGGAGCACCGTCGTAAGGAAGTAATTCATTTAATATTTCCTTATCGCCAGAGGCTAGTATATAATCTGCCACACTCTTTAGCGGCCAAAATATAACATCTCCGTGGCATTCTCCTGCATTCATTGGATATTTGTCAAACATAAACCATTGAGGCCATTCCTTTGTCTCAATATTCTGGTGTGCAAATATGTTTAACAGCATGCTTCTCATAATAGTGTAATTCTGAGTAGCTAAGAAGAGTTCCATTGGACCTTGGCATACATCACGAGTACCCCAAGCGGCTCCTCCAGGCTGCTCTAAACCATGAGGCATTGAAAAATGAATCATAGCATTATGCGCATACCACCATATTGTTTGATTTAGTATTTGGATTCTTTCTTTGTTAGCGCTGTTTTCTATATCAAGATGGAAATCATTAATTAGATTCTGATAAAAAGCATAAGCTTTTTTCTTTTCTTCTGCTAATGTATAACTTGCATCATGAGAAATAGCAGCTTCTGTTAAGTAAGCTTTTATTATCAGCTGAAAATCGCTGTTATCTTTTAAGGAAATAGTTAACAAGGTCTCATCAAAGGACTTTTCCTCTTCGAAGAATATCCTGTCATCACTCAAAGTAAAACTTTGTCCAGGAATAGTAAGCTCATAACGAAGTCCAGGATATTTTTCAGTATCAAGAGCAAAGCTTAAGCCATCTTTAATTTCTGTATAAGTGATATCTTTTGTGTATTCATTATTACCCATAACTAATTGATTAGTTATGATATAATCATATTTTTTATTATTTTTGCTTGATACTTCTAATATAAGATCAGATCTATCAGCAGCAGTATAAGCGGTGATGGTGATAAAGTCATCCTCTAATTTATAATGCCACTTTGAATAATTCATGCCCATTTCAAAAAGGCCCGGCAGATTTAGCAGATGATATTGTCCATTAATGCCTAGATAGATACGCTGACCACTATTTTTCATAACATTAAGGAAGCCTCTTGGAGTTGAAATCAGCTTATGAAGGTCAGTATTACCAGTAACCACGTGGCTGTTAAAAATACCGTACATATATTGTGTTGAGGAAATAAGCTGATTGTCAACACTGTCTGTACTTGGCGGCGTGATAATAATGGTGCCATGAGGTCTTTCAGTTAAGAGTTCCTTATCCTTTGTTACAATGTGAGCGTGTTCATCAGTAAAAAATGAAAGTAATTTTCCATCCTTTGTTTCTTCTAGAATTCTTTCTGGATATAGAGCATTAATTTCGTCTTCAGTAAAAGCTAAAGAAGAAAATGGCTCTGAAAATTTCTTTTTAACATTTATTGGACTTGCTAATTTAGCGTCAACAAGATTTTTATGAACTGCTGAGTATGCTTCTTCAATCTCGCTTTTGAATTCCAATTCTTTTACTGCTTCTTCATGTGTAGAAAGGAAAAGTCCGTAAAATGCTAAGGAGTATCCTCCATCTAAATTAAGTTTTTCTGTTTGCAGTGCAGTATAAGAAAATTCATATTGGAGATTATAATCTAATAAGTCAGAAGTTAAAATCTCAGGGGTATTAGTTTCTTTATATGAAAGACCAAAAAATTGTAATCCATCAGTAGAATAATGTACTGCTTTAGCACCAATTACACCTTGCTGTATATATGGAAAACAATCAGAGCTTGGCATGTTCTGTCTTGAACATATAACATAACCGTTTTCACCTTCAAATACAGAATGACCAAGATACTCGGCAGTATAAAGCTCATTTGTGTATACACCATTTTCTTCTGAAATACCAATATCCTGACCGTAAACTAGATCAACCTTCTTGTTTGAACCCTTTAAAGTAATGTCCCAAAACCATATATGGTTCACTGGACGAAAAGTAACTTTATAGGATATTCCTTCTATAGAACCTTCATATACTAAGGAATCTGAAGCTGTGGAAAGAGAACTTTTTGACTTAATCCCAAGAAGAGGATAAGCTCTTACATTATTTTCATCATATATACGTAGATAAATATTATTTGCAGAGCCATCCTTTACATTACCGCGAAATTGATTAACTAAAAATTTATCATAAGTAAAGGTGAAAATGTCTCCGCTAGGAAGAAAACGATACAACATTTTGTCCTGCTTAATATCTACAAAGCAATTTATTTTGTTCATTTTAGCTACATTCCTTTCTATTAAATGATTTATATTAGTGGAAACGTTTCTACGAGATTGGAAAAAATATCATGAAAATGTTTTAAAATCACTAAAAGTATATAAGATTCCGTATTTTTTGTCAACATACATAGATAAATGCAACAAAAATTATAATAAAATTTATTATTTTACACAAAAAAACGATTGACAAAAGAATTGATTACGTATACAATTTACTCATGAAGCGTATTTTAGTGGTGATTGGAAACATTTTCGCTTATTAGCGGAAACATTTCCATTATTATTTTATGCGGATTGGAAATGTTTTCACAAAATCGACAAAATGGAAAATGTTAAAAATCAAAGCTACAAATAGTATTTAGAAGGGCGGGGTTTATATAATGAAAAAATTAAAAGCTCATGTAAAGAATTTTCTTCATGAACTGAAGCGAAAAAAAGTTTTGTTTTTAATGATTTCACCAGTAATACTTTATTTTATTATATTTGCTTACATACCAATGCCAGGAGCATACATTGCTTTTGTTGACTATAACATTGGAAAAGGAATTTTTGCAAGTCATTTTGTAGGACTTAAAAATTTTGAATTTCTAATGAAGACGGGTGATTTGTGGAGAATAACAAAGAATACTTTGCTTTATAATTTCGCTTTCTTAGCATTAACAAATATAACTCAGGTGGCGTTTGCCATTATGCTTTCAGAAATTAAGGGCAAGTGGTTCAAAAAGTTATCTCAATCCATTATTTTATTGCCATATTTTATTTCTATGGTTATTGTAGGCTTCTTTGCATATGACTTCTTCAACTATAATCATGGTTTTATTAATACAATATTAACTAATCTTGGATTTCCAAAGCATGATTTCTACTCTGATCAGGGAATATGGAAATACATCATTGTGTTCTTCAAAATATGGTCAAGCACAGGTTATGGTATGATAATTTATTTGGCTACTATAACAGGAATTAGTACTGATATTTATGAAGCAGCGGCACTTGATGGTGCATCAGCTTGGCAGAAGATTCGTTGTATTTTACTACCTTTATTGAAACCAACTTTCATATTGTTATTCTTGTTTGGTTTAGGCGGAATACTAAAAGGTTCCTTTGACCTTTTCTATAATTTGATTGGTAACAACTCTGTATTATATAAACAAACAGATATTATTGACACCTTCGTTTTCAGAAGTTTGGTTGGTCAATATAACTTCTCTCAAGGAGCGGCTGTTGGTTTCTATCAATCTATTTTTGGTTTAATACTTGTATTAGCTGTGAATGCTATAGTCAAGAAGATCGAACCAGATAGTGCATTATTCTAAAGGAGAGGAGAAAGAAGCATGGAAAAAATAACTGATGTAAAAAAACCTATAGGAAAAGATGAACTAAGACTCCGTTTTCTATTTTATATAATTATAGGAGCATTTGCTTTAATATGTTTATTCCCCTTTCTTCTTATGATTTCTTCTTCCTTCATGAGTGAAAAGGAAATTATAACTGAAGGTTACAAATTAATTCCAAAGAAAATCAGTTTTAGTGCATATCAATTTTTATTTAGAAACTCAGCTAATTTACTTTCAGCTTATCGTGTGACAATAACAATCGCTGTAGTAGGAACTGCCCTTGGCTTGTTTTTAATGTCAATGGCTGGCTATGTACTATGCAGAAATGATTTTAAATATAAAAATCAAATATCTTTCTTTATTTACTTTACAACTTTATTTAGTGGAGGATTAATTCCATCCTATATACTTATGGTAAATGGGCTTGGATTAAAAGATAGCCTCTGGGCGATGATTCTTCCTGGACTTATGAGCCCTTGGTCTATATTCCTCATGAGAAACTTCATGAAAGCAATACCAGATTCTTTATATGAATCTGCATCAATTGACGGCGCAGGAGACTTCTACATTTATTGGAAGATATTTATGCCTCTTGCTAAACCTTCACTTGCTACCATTGGATTGTTTTTAACTCTTGGATATTGGAACGAATGGTATAACGCTATGCTTTATATCCAGTCAACTGCTAAATATCCATTGCAATATTTTCTGCAAAGAATTGTTAGTCAAGCAAATGTACAATTGCTAGTACAGCAGGGACTTTCAATCAATACATCAGATTTGCCTTCTGAATCAATAAAGATGGCAACAGCAGTAGTTGCAATTGGACCAATTATTCTTGTTTATCCTTTTGTACAAAAATACTTTGTAAGCGGATTAACAGTTGGTGCAGTAAAGGGTTAATGTTTTGATAATTCGCTGTTAATACAGCTGATTATATATAAAAAATCAAAAAATCACACATAATTTATATTTTAAAGGAGGATGTCATTAAATGAAAAAATTTATTGCATTATTACTGGGGATAGTAATGAGTCTAGGACTTCTAGTTGGCTGTGGAAGCAAGGGATCAAGCTCCACTACAAAGACAGCAGACGGTAAAATCGATACTTCAAAAGAAGTAAACCTTGTTATGTACTTATATGGAAGCGAAGGTGTAGCCAATAAAGCTATCCTAGCTGAACTGAATAAAAAGTTGAAAGCAAGCATTAATGCAACACTTGAAGTTAAATATATTGACTGGGGTGATGTGGCAACTAAATATCCATTGCTATGGACCTCTGGAGAAAAATTTGACCTTGCATATGTATCATCAACAGCAGCAGTTCCATATGCTACTTTAGCAAAACAGGACGCGTTAGTTGATATCACTAGCATGGTAGACTCATATGCTCCAAAGCTTAAGACAGAATTAAGCAGCAAATGGGACAGCATGAAAATAGATGGAAAAATATATGGAGTTCCAAATAACTATAGCGAATACAATGCATATGGATTTATAACAAGAAAAGACATGATGGATAAAGCTAACCTTAAGAGCATTTCTTCTATAGCTGATATGGAAACATATATGGACACTGCATTAAAGAATGGAATGGTTCCATTAAACGGAAGTTCTAATTTGTCAATGGACCTTTACAGAATGCTTATTGGAACAACAGGTGACTGGATAGATGCTCCTGGAATACCATCTTCTGAAATGTATTTAGCAGCAAGCAAGAGCACTCCAGGAAAAGTATTCCACCCAGCATTCACAGATGAATTTGAACAATTTGCTGTAAAGATGCATGAATGGGCACAAAAGGGTTACTGGTCAAAGGATATACTATCTTCTTCACAGGATGATAAGGATAACTTCTACAATGGTTTATCAGCTTCTTACATCAGCCATCAGCCAGACTGGACTGGTAACTATGGAACTCAGCTTCAGAAATTGCCAGGAGTAGATACTGATTTTTATGCTTTCGCAGCAGCTAACAATAAGATTGTAAAATCTTCTGGGGTAGCTAATGCAACAGGTATCAGCAAAAATTCACAGAACCCTGAAAGAGCTTTAATGTTAATTGAAAAATTAATGACTGATAAAGACTGTTACGACTTATTCCAATATGGTATCTTAGGCAAGCAGTATGAACTTGTAGATGGAAAAGTTACTCAGCCTAAAAACTTTAATGCTAAGACAGATGGCGGCGGATTCTCTGGATGGGCATTCCGTACAGATACACTTAACATTCCACAAAGCACTGAAGATCCACGTAGATATACTTTAAATGAAGCTTGGTCAAAAACAGCAATTGATAATCCATACACTGGATTCAGCCTTGACAGCTCAAGTATTTCTTCACAGTTATCAGCAATTGCCAATGTTGATTCACAGCTTGGAATTCAGATACTTTTAGGAAAGACATCACAAGATCCTAAGGCAGCAGTTGCAGAATACAGAAAAGAATTAAAAGCTGCAGGTGTTGATGAAGTTATCAATGCGGTTAATACACAGTACAGTAAATTTGCTGGAAAGTAATTATTGCATTAGTAACAGTGATATAATTAAGTTATAAATAGTTAAATAAAAAGCAGGTATAGAGAGTGTCTAATATTTTTTAAGATTTATTAGTACTCTCTCTGCTTATTTATTTATAATATTGGTTTAATATTCTATAGTTTTTATATTGAAGAAATGGTAGAATGTGTGTAAGATTTAGATTTTATTGTCATGCGAAGGAGACAAGGTAGTTATGGGTGTAACGATTAAAGATGTGGCTAGGTTGTCCGGAGTTGGAATTGCTACAGTTTCTAGAGTTTTAAATAACAGCGGCGTTACCAGTAATGAGACGAGAGAAAAAGTAATGGCTGCAGTACGAGAACTTAATTATGTGCCAAACAATAGTGCCAGAAGTTTGAGGATGGGACAGTCCAGAACAATAGCTCTATTAGTTAAAGGTATCACAAATCCATTTTTTCAGAAAATGATTCATACAATAGAGCAAAAGGTAATCATAAGAGGCTACCATTTAGAGATTCGCAATGTAAACTATTCTGAGCATGAGATGTCAATGGCCATGAAAGAAGTTCAGGATAGAAACTTGAGCGGTGTAATTCTTATGGGTGGTAATTTTGAATATGTTAACGAAGACTTTACGAGGCTTGGAGTTCCCTGCGTATTACTTACAGTTTCTGCAGGAAAAGATGTGGATAAAAATTTATATTCAAGTGTAATTATTGACGATGAGGCGGAAAGCTATAAAGCTACGGAGTATCTTATTAATCTAGGCCATCGAAGAATTGGATGCATATTCAGTACCTATGGTAATATTGTAACTCCAAACAGGTTACGTTTTAGTGGATATAAAAAAGCTCTCGAGGCTTATGGGATTCCCTTTGATCAAGTATTGGTATCTGCTGTTAATGTATCGGAATCTGGTTATGAATTTGGATTCAATATGATGAAAAATCTAATTAATCGTAATAAGGATATGACAGCAGTTGTGACAATGGCTGATATAATGGCGATTGGTGCAGCAAAGGCTGCTTTATCTGCAGGGCTTCGCATTCCAGAAGATATATCCATCATAGGCTTTGATGGTATTGAAGTTGCGGAATATTACAATCCATCATTAGATACAATATGTCAGCCAGCAGAACAGATGTCCTTAGGTGCAATAGATGCATTATTTGAAATGCTGCAAAGTAAAGAAACAAGACATCTAGTATATGAAGCATCCTTACTGAAAAGAGGATCCTGCACCAGCATCAAATAGTATTGAAAAGATTTGAGTCTTTAAGTATATATATGATAATTTGTTAGGTTATATAAGGAGAATACGAATGGATAGAGAAAAATTGATAGAATTACTAGAGGATATGTCACTGGAAGAAAAAATTGATCAACTTTTACAGGTAAGTAGTTTCTATTATGAAAAAGAAGGAGTAATAACCGGTCCTGAAAATGTAGCTGGTTTTTCTGAAGAAGAAATTCAAAGTGCTGGATCTGTACTTGGAGGAGCAGGAGCAAAGCTTTTACGAGGAATTCAAGAAAATTACATGAAAAAGCAACCTCATCACATTCCACTCCTTTTTATGGCAGATGTAATTAATGGATATCGTACTATTTTTCCAATTCCTCTTGCTCAGGGTGCTACTTTTAACCCAGCACTAACAGAAAAAGCAGCAGCTATTTCTGCAAAGGAATCAGCAGCAGCAGGACTTCATCTGACATTTTCACCAATGGTAGATTTGGTTAGAGATGCAAGATGGGGCAGAGTTATGGAATCTACTGGAGAAGATGTCTTCTTAAATACTTGTTTTTCAAAGGCCATGGTGGAAGGTTACCAAGGAAAGGGAGAGCTGAAGGAAAAGGGTAGGATAGCTGCCTGTGTAAAGCATTTTGCCGGCTATGGTGCTCCAATTGGCGGAAGAGAGTACAATACAGTAGAATTATCAGAAAGAACTTTAAGAGAAGATTATTTACCTGCATATGGCGCAGCTGTAGATGCGGGCTGTGCTACAGCCATGACTTCCTTTAATACTCTTGATCGCGTTCCTTCTACAGGAAATAAAAAGCTGTTAAGGGATGTTTTAAGAGGAGAAATGGGCTTTGATGGTGTAATCATTTCAGATTGGGCAGCAATTGAAGAATTGATTCATCATGGAATAGCAGGAGACAAAAAAGAGGCTGCAGCACTGGCAATAGAAGCAGGTGTTGATATAGATATGATGACAACTTGCTACAGCAGTAATTTAAAGGAATTAGTTGAAGAAAATGAAGTAGATGAAGCGCTTATCAATGAAGCTGTGCTCAGAATACTGGAATTAAAAAATGATTTAGGCTTATTTGAAAATCCATATAAGGATGCAGATGAAGCAGAAGAAGCAGCAATTATTTTGAGTGAGGAACATCGCAAGGCTGCAAAAGAAGCTGCTATAGAATCTATGGTTTTGTTAAAAAATGACAATATTCTTCCTTTGTCAAAAGAAGGAAAGAATATTGCTGTAATTGGACCACACGCAAACAATAAGTGGATATCAGGCGGATGGTCAATCTTTTGTAATATAAATGATAATGTGACAGTGGAAGAAGGAATCAAAGCTCTTGGAATCAGCAATGTAACTTTTGCTAAAGGCTGCGGCTTTATGGATTCTGACAGCGGTTTTGAAACCTATCATAAAGATCAAAGTCTATCAGAGGATAATAAGGTAGCAGATAAATTATTAAAAGAAGCTTTAGAGAATGCTAAAAAAGCAGATGTAGTAGTAATGCCTCTAGGGGAGAGTAATGCACAATCAGGAGAAGCTTCCAGCCGTGCATCTATTGATATTCCAAAAGTACAGATGGATTTGTTTGAAAAGATATATGAAGTTAATCAAAACATCGTAGTGTTACTGTTCAGCGGAAGACCGCTTACCATAAAGAAGCTTGCCGATAAAGCCAAGGCTGTTTTAGAAGTGTGGCTTCCAGGAACAGAAGGTGGAAATGCTATTGCAGATATCTTATTTGGAAATGCCAATCCTTCTGGTAAACTTACTATGAGTTTCCCTTACAGCGTTGGACAAGTTCCGGTATATTATAGCGAATTCCATACAGGAAGACCATATGTTGATGGTATGGAAAATGTTAAATATCTTTCGAAATATCTTGATATTCCAAATTCACCTTTGTATCCATTTGGATATGGGCTTTCCTATACTGATTTTGAAATATCACAGGTTACCTTGAGTAAGGAAGAGCTTACAAAAGGTGAAGGCATTGAAGCCTCAGTTGTGGTTAAGAATGTTGGAAAAGTTACTGGTAAAGAAGTAGTTCAGATGTATATACAAGATAAGAAGGGAAGCGTAGCAAGACCGGTAAGACAATTAAAAGGCTTCGAAAAAATTGAACTGCAGCCAGGAGAAGAAAGAAAAGTTACATTTACTATAACAGAAGATATTTTGAGATTTTATGATATCAATATGAATTTCACCAGCGAAAAGGGAGAGTTTGCAGTTTATATTGGTAATGACAGCCGTACACAGAATAAACAAGAATTTGTTTTGATATAGCAGTTATATTATAAGAAGGAGTTAATTGCAGAAAATGCAACACTCCTTCTTTCGTTATTAACACTCCTTAGAGGTTCAAATCCAGCAAAGCCTTATCTTTTATTAATATCATTCATAATTCCATCACATAAAGCACTGGCTATTTTATCTTGATATGCAGGATCGCTTAAGTTCTTTTCTTCTCTTTCATTGCTAATGAAGCCAAGCTCTGTCAAAATAGCAGGAGCGGCAGTATGTCTTAACACATAATAATCAGCTTCTTTAATTCCCCTGTCGGATAGTTCTGTAGATTTTATCAATTCTTTCTGAATAGAGTCTGCTAGAGCTTTTCCATGTGTGCTTCCATTAAAATAGTAGGTTTCTGTCCCATTCACGTTCTTATCATCTACATAATTACAATGAATACTAACATAATAATCCGCATTAGCATTGTTGGAAATTTCAGTACGTGCTTTTAAACCTAATTTTTCATTTGAGGACCAGCTTACCTTATCTGAGGTTCTTGTATAAATTATCTTTATATTCTTAGCTTCCAATAGCTTGCCCAACTTTAAGGCAACCTGAAGCGTAATATCTTTTTCTTTTGCGCCTAGAAAACCAACAGCACCGCTGTCATAGCCTCCATGTCCAGGATCAATCACTATGACAGGAACCTTATTGCTACTTGTAACAATATTTTTTTCAACCTTTGTTAAATTTGGATATAATGTATAAGTTATGATTGCTAAGATAAAAATAAATAATATAAATTTTCTTTTAATTTTAACCACCTCTTAAATTATATTTACAATCTAAATAATTAATAATAGCTTGTCTACTATTTATTATTAACAGTAAATTTGAGTTTATACACAGGCTTAAAAGAAAATATAACTTAAATGAAAGAAGTGGAAAAAGTGAGAAATACTTTGAGGATGATAAATAAAAAAATCTTTATAATTATTATAGCAGCCATTTGTCTTTTAACCACTATAGGAATATTTCCTAAAGCTGAAGATAATATAAGCATGGAATTAGCTAATATAACAGCAAATGTAGATAATGTTTCGCCTTCACCAAATACAATTGTAAATGTTAATGTGACCGGTCCAGCAAAGGCTGAAGTCAAGCTTGTATGCCATTATAAAACAGGTGACGTTTCATATTCTGGAGTCATAGGAAATGGGGGAAATGCTATGATTCCAGTACAGGTAGGATCGAGTTCTTCGGGATATTCGGTTATTGTAGATGTATCGGTAATAGCTGATAAAACCTATACTGCTCAAACTTTGTTTATACCTAAATGATTAATTGCAAAATTTCAACCATTAAAATCCTTTAGCATCTCTGTAAACTTTTCAAGTTTTTCGTCATCCCAGTTTGTAATCCTTTCATAGAAAGCCGATTCTTTCTCTTTTAGAGCGGCTATTGTGTTTTCTTGTCCAAGCACTGTTAAGGATAGCAGCACACCTCGCTTATCACTTTGAGATTTTTCGCTTTGTACATAACCTAAACTCTTTAGCTGGTTAATAAGACGGCTTACTGAGCTGCGATCCATAGCTGTAGCTTCAGCTAAGGTTGTAGCACTGGCTGGACCAAAGGAGAAAAGCCAACGCACAAGTATGAAGGCTGCAGGCTGCAATGAGGAATCAAAACATGCTGCAGTTCTTACATTCAATGCATGGGAGGCACTTATAAGTGCATTTATTTGTTCACCAAGTTTTAGTTCTAATTGCGTTCTCTTAGTGTTATTCATAATTCACCTCAACTTAAAATTTTTCTAAAATAAAATACTTGACATATATCAAATAAATAATTATATTTGATATATGTCAAGTGTAATTATTTGCTAAGGATGTGTCAAGTTAGAACTGATATTATGAAATCCAGCAATCTAACTATATGTCATGTACCCTGCAAAAAATATATAAATCAAGGAGGACTATTATGAATACTCATCCGATTGTTGTAATCACAGGTGCTACTAATGGTCTTGGTCAGCTGGCGGCAATTGAGTTAGCAAATAGAGGAGCGCACCTTGTGTTAACTGCAAGAAGTAGAAATAAGGCAGAGGCTACTAGAGATATAATAAAAAATATTGCACCTAAAGCCAAAATAGATTTTTTCTTTGGAGATTTATCATCAATGAAAGAAGTAATAAGGATTGGAGATGAAATAAGAACTGCATATCCCAAAATTGATATACTTATAAATAACGCAGGCTTACACGCATTTCAGCAGCGTATAACCTCTGAGGGCTTTTCAGAGATGATTGCTGTAAACTACCTATCACCTTGGTTATTAACTTATACACTTAAACAGTCGCTTATAAATTCGGGAAATGCTAGAGTTATCAATGTAGCCTCAGAAGCATCCCGAAATCATGGAAAGCTTAGACTGCCAGATGATCTGACTAACACAGATCTTTTTAATAATAAAGGTTCATCCTTACTTTATGGAAAGACTAAACTGCTTAATATTATGTTTACTGGAGAATTAGCACGTCGGTTAGCAGGTACAGGAGTCACCGTTAATGCGCTTAATCCTGGATTTAACGTAACTGGCCTTGGACGTGAGCTTTGGTTTGCTTCACCGCTTGAGCGCATGTTGAAATTTCTGCATATAGGTGATCCTCATAAAGGAGCCGATATTATAATCAGATTGGCCTCTGAATCTAAGTATCAGGGAGTTACCGGAGGGTATTTCAATGTTGGAACAGGTAAGCCTATTATCTCTATATATCCAGGGGGAGATGCAAACACACAAAGCCAATTATGGAAATATACTGAAAAATTGCTGCGAGAAAAGAAATTTATCAAATAGGGTATAATATAAAAAATGCTGATATTTAACTATGGACTTACCATAATGGCAAGTCCATATAATTAAATTCATTTTTATCCTCCTCATATTCTTTCAGAAAAATTTATGAAATCATTTTGAAACCTTATGAACAATGATTGCTACAAGTTGAGTTAACATACCAAAAATACAAACTCCGTACCAACCGAAATGGGAGTAGCTGTATGAACCTAGAAATGAGCCAAATGCTCCTCCTAAAAAGAAACTTACCATATATACTGTGTTTATTCTGTTACGCATTTCTTCATTTAAAGAATGAACTCTAGCCTGATTGGAAACATTACAGGATTGAACACCTAAATCCAGCAGTATGACTCCTAAAATCAACCCTAATACTTTAAAACCAAGCAAGAGGAATAATAAATAAGAAATCATCACAATAAATATACAAATTCCTATGACGAACCTAGGACCTTTCTTGTCAGCTATTTTTCCTACCATTGGGGCAGCTAGAGCACCACTTACTCCAACTAATCCGAATAGTCCTGCTGCTTGTGCTCCAAGATTATAATGGGAACTTTGGAGTAAGAAGGTAAGGGAAGTCCAAAATGCGCTGAAGGCTGCAAACATCATTGCTCCATTAATAGAAGCTTCTTGTAGCGCTGGCTCAGTTTTTATTAATTTCAGCATGGACTTTAATAATTCAAAGTATTTAATATCAGATACAGGCTTAGTTACAGGTATTAGCTTCCTTAAAATTATCATGAGAAGAATCATCATAATTGCTGCGATAATATATACTATCCTCCATCCTAAATAACCGCCTAAAATTCCGCTAAAGGTACGTGATACCAATATACCTATTAATAGTCCGCTCATAACTGTTCCAATTATTTTTCCTCTTTCTTTTGGATCTGATAATTGGGCAGCTAAAGGGATAATCAGCTGAGGAATAATTGAAGTAAATCCAACTGCAAAAGAAGAAATTATAAGCATTGTTATATTTTTTGAGAAAAACATGCTTGTAAGAGAAAGTACTGAGAATAATAGCATCATGGTTATTAGATTTCTTCTTTCTTTTATATCTCCAAGTGGCAATATAAATATCATTCCAATTGCATAGCCTATTTGTGTAAGCATTGCTGCGGAACCTACGCTGATTTCGCTCACATTGAAAGTTTTTGCTATATCCCCTAATAGCGGCTGTATATAATATAGATTTGCAACAGTTATGCCGCAAGCGATGGCCATAACCATAATTAACAATTTATTTAGTACAGGTTTACTTTTCATAATATCCACTCCTTAATCAATATTGAACTGAACGTTTAGTTTATATAATTATAATATACTAAACGTTCAGTTTTGTAAAGAGATTTATTTGAAAATAAAAAAATATATATTATAATATACGTATAGTTTATTAAATACACATTTATATAATCATGGAGGTAATTACATATGGAAAAAAAATTAGGACGTCCTCGCAGTGAAAAAACAAAATCGGATATTCTTAACTCTGCCTACGAATTATTAATTGAAAATGGCTTTGGAGCTGTAACTGTTGAAAAAATTGCGGAGAGGGCCAAAGTCAGCAAAGCTACTATTTATAAATGGTGGCCTAATAAAGCTGCTGTTGTTATGGATAGCTATTTAGATGCTACCAATATTAAGCTCCCAATACCTGATACGGGATCAACTATAGAGGATATGTTTATACAGGTAGATAATTTTGTAAAATTTCTTACTACTAAAAAAGGAAATGTAATTGCTGAAATCATAGCTGAAGGGCAATATGATTCTAATTTGGCTGCTATTTATCGAAAAGCATATTTTACACCTCGGAGAAATATTTCAAAGGAAATTTTAGAACGTGGAATTTTAAGAGGAGAATTAGAAAAGGACTTAGATATAGAGATAACTATTGATTTGATTTGGGGGCCTATATTTTATAGGTTATTGATAACTGGTGAAGAAATTGGCGATATTTTTATAAAAAAACTTATAAACTATGCTTTTGAAGGGATAGGCCATAAGTAGGAGTTTTATTATATCTTTTATATAATCCAGCAGAAAGCAAATAATTTTAGTAACTTTTTTAAAATAACATATAATATCTAAGTCAATGATTTTAACATCCTATAGAAGGAGCTTAGATAGAGAAATGAGAATAAAAAGGTACTTTGGTATAATTACTTGCATAGTGCTATTTGTTCTTTATATTTTTAAAGTCACGAATATAAATAATAAATCAGAAGCCTGTAATTTAAATTATGGGAGCTGTGAAGCAAAAACTATGCAAAGCACTTTTAATGGAAATGAATTAAAAAATAAATTATTAAACAGCGGCGAAAACTCAGCAAATTCAGATGAGGAAGAAGATCTTACCCAAAAGTATAAATATTTGATTACTTCCAGTGCAGTTACTTCGGTACCTTGGGAAAATGATGTTAATTTCAAAAGATTTCGAAAGGCATATGGAACTGAACAAATGATGGCGGCTTATTGCTCAATACTAAATGATCCTCTTCCTGGAGAAGAAGAAAATGTTCATATAGGTGCAAAACTGCTATGCGGAACAGTAGTTGAACCCAATAAAGTATTCTCGCAAAATAATACAATAGGTCCCTATGTAACTGACAGGGGATATAAAAAAGGGCCTACCTACGCGGGATCTCGCATAACAACTACTATAGGAGGAGGGGTATGTAAAATAGCATCAACACTTTATAATGTAGCAGTTATGAGCAATCTTCCTATAGTAGAAAGACATGCGCATAGAATGCCGGTTTCCTATGTGCCTTATGGTCAAGATGCCACGGTGTGCTATGGAGCTAAAGATTTCAAATTTAAGAATAACACTGCTTCACCACTATTAATATGGTGTAAAAGCATAGGCAATAAATTGTATATTGGTTTTTACGGAAATGTAAGGCCTCCCAAAATACAATGGCATCACGAATTCTTAAATATAAAAAGAACTCAAACCATATATAGAAAAAATAAATCTTTAAAGGGTGGCGAAGAAAAAGTGGTTGTTATAGGTATGGACGGAGCGGTTTTAAATACTTGGGTTACCATAGAGGATTCAGATGGTACCGTCATTACAAAAAAGCTAGGGAAAAGTGTATATTCCCCGCTTCCGTCTATTTGTGAGATAGGAACATAGATAATTAACTATTTTCATATATGCATAGTCGCAGGAGGTAACATCTTTATAGGGTATTACCTCTTTTTTGCAGATTGGATATTGACATTATGATAAAAATTATTTATATTTATTCTAGGAAACTAAAAATACTAAAATAGTTTCCTAGAGGAGAGACGTTATGAAAAATAAAGCATTTTCACATACAGAATTGTTATTTTTAATCACTATAAGCCTAGCTTTGGGCATCAGGCAAATAGCTATGACCATGGTTATGCCTTTTATATCAACCTATAGCAAAACACTTATGTACAGCAATGCTGCCTTAGCAGGTATTGCACTTGGTATCTTTGGGTTAACACAGGCTATTTTTCAAATCCCTTTTGGAGTTTGGAGTGACAAAATAGGAAATAAAACAGTTATATTAATAGGGCTCATGCAGGTAATAATAGGATTATTCATTGCATTTTTAGCTAAAAATATATATATTCTTATCCTAGCCAGAGCCTTGCAGGGTAGCGGAGCTATTATAGCCACAGGCTATTCTTGGGTAACGGGAAGCGTAGAAAGTAAAAAACGACCTAGAGCCCTAAGCATATTAGGTATAATAATAGGCTTTGCAGCTGCAGCATCCTTTGCCTTAGGGCCTTTGATTAATAGATACTTATCCGTAAGACAGATGTTTTTAGTATGTGCTTTTTTAATCTTAATCGTATGGTTTACCATATTATTTTTCTTAAAGGATAGTGAAAGAGAAGATAAAAGCCAAGAGGTAAGTATAAGAGATGGCATGAAGGGCTTGCTTAAGAATAAAAGGTTTCTATCGCTTAATTTAGCCGGATTTTTCAATAATTTTATTATGGTTTCAGTATTTTATGTGGTACCCATATACCTTGAGAGTATCACTGGGATTGATGGAATGTGGAAGGTATTTATGCCAGCTGTAATCATAGCAATAATTTTAATGAGAAAATCCGTTAAGTACATTGAGAAAGGCTTTGGAGAGAAGCTTATAAGGATTGCTTTCATCATAACTGCTTTAGGGATAGTTTTTTACTTTAATAATAAATCATTTTATTTTATATTAATAGGTAGTATATTATTTATGACTGGATATATCTCGTTAGCAACTATAATACCTTCTTTGGCTAATGATATTGCAGAAGATAGCTATAGAGGAGCCGCTAATGGGATAATAAATAGCTTTCAATATGTAGGTTCCTTTATTGGAGCAGCTGTTACAGGAATTTTATGGAGCTTAAATGAGAATGCAACTTTGATTTTAATAATAGTAATAGCTGTAATGGGAATATTTATTCAAAGTAAAAATAAAGTTTAGGATTGATTTGATATGAAAGAGATAATAATGAAAACCGCTGCTGAAAAGATACAAATTAAAGGCTTAAGAAAGTTCACAATGGATGAGATAGCTTTAGAGCTTAAGGTAAGTAAAAAAACTATATATAAATACTTTCCAAGCAAGGATGATATAATAGTTGAATATTTTAAAGAAATAATAGAAAGCGATAAGGAATATACACTGGAGGCTGTAAATAAAGACTGCTCCTTAGAAGCTAAAATGAATTCTCTTATATATTCTTATCACAAATATAAGCTCCCGGTGAATGTCTTAGATGAAGCCTATAAATTTTACTATGAACAGTGGGAAAAAGTTCAGGAATTAAAGAATTTTAAGCTTAAACTTGCAGAGGAGATACTAAAGCAAGGAGTAGAGTCTGGAGTCATAAAGGAGAATATAAATCTTCGGACGGTAAGTCTTATGCTGGAAAGCATAAGCAGCACCTTTTTGGATTATAAGTTTTTAAGCAAAAATGATATGACTATAAAAGGTGCTTTGAAGGAAGTAACTGAAATAATGCTGCATGGTGTACTAAAATAAGACTTGCCATTAGCTGCTGGCATTGAAATAGCTTTTTATGTATAGCTTACGCAGAAATATATGGGTAGTCCTAAAGCTGCAGATTATGTTATTATATTACTATCACAAATATGAGGAGACCTAACTTATGAAGGACTTAACCAGGGGAAATCCCTTAAAACTAATGATATTATTTACAGTACCAATACTTATAGGTAATTTATTTCAACAGCTTTACAATCTTATAGATACTGTGATTGTAGGGCAAACGCTAGGTATACATGCTTTGGCAGCAGTTGGCGCTACAGCACCTATAACTGGACTCATAATAGGCTTTGCTGTAGGAATAACTAATGGTTTTGCTGTTGTCATAGCCCGCTTTTTTGGAGCTAATGATTTAAAGCAGATGAGAAAAGCAGTGGCAGGCACTATAATTTTAGGACTAGCTACTTCAACAGTATTGACCATTATTGGCGTCTTAAGTGCAAAGCCTATGTTAGCTCTGCTTAATACTCCTCAGGAGGTTGTTAAGCCGGCCTATGATTTTATAATAGTCATGATTTTAGGTGTTACCTTTTCTATGCTTTACAATATGCAGGCTGGTATACTCAGAGCTTTAGGGGATACTAAAAGCCCATTATTTTTTCTAAGTATATCTACAGTAGTAAACATAGCCCTTGATTATCTTTTTATCTTGAATTTTAAAATGGGTATTCAAGGAGCAGCATTTGCAACCATATTGTCTCAGCTTTTATCCGCTGTGCTATGCTTTATTTATATATTAAAAGCCTATCCAATTTTGAAATTGGAAAAAGAAGATTTTAAAATAAATTTAGCTATGGCCTCCGAGCTTTATAGCACTGGACTTTCCATGGGATTGATGCTTTCAGTAGTATCTATAGGTACTGTAGTGCTCCAGAATGCCATTAATGATTTTGGTACTACTACTATTGCGGCTCATACTGCAGCTCGTAAAATCTCGGAAATATTAATGCTGCCAATAAGTACTTTGGGAGTAACAGCGGCTACTTTTTCAAGTCAGAACTTTGGGGCTAAAAAGCCTGACAGGATAAAAAAAGGATTAAAAATTGTAATAATTGTATCCTGGGGCTGGTCAACCTTGTGTGTATTAGCTGCATATACCATTGTGCCTTTGGTGATTTCAGGAATTACTGGTACAAGCCAAACCGAGGTTATAAATATTGCAGCAAGATATTTAAGGATAGATACACCTTTTTATTATGTTTTAGGAATTTTGATAATAGTAAGAAGTGCACTTCAAGGTATAGGGCAAAAGCTTATTCCTATAATAGCAAGCTTTATAGAGCTTTTTGGAAAGGTGGCAGCGGCATATTACTTAGCACCTAGGCTTGGATATTTTGGCATATGTATTACGGAGCCGGTTATATGGATAGCTTGCACTGCATTTTTAGGCTTCGGTATTTTTAAACATAAACTTTTTAATCAAATACAATAATAGATAAACTGAAGTAGCAGAGCTATGGCTTTGACTATGAAATTTAAGGATATAAAGAAGGCTGTGCTTAGTGTATTTTTGCATTAAGCACAGCCTGTTTAATTAGAATTTTTAATGGTGTACAAGAAAAATATTTTATTCTCCTGGATAAATAACTCCCCATTGTTTTCTTAGGCTATCCATAATTTCCATAACTCTTATAGTTTCCTTATGAGGCATTTCTTCACATTCCAGTCTTCCTTCTTTTATAGCCTTAATGCAGGAGATAACCTGATACTCATAACCAGATATCTGCTTAGGAGCCTCATAACAGGCTAATTCCTTTCGATTAATATCAAAGACTTTAAATCTTTCACAATTATTAATATTTTCAGCTACTATGAACCCTTTGCTTCCGCTTATTATTCCAAGACGGTCAGTCTGAGCCATCATAGTGCTGTTTAGAACTGCCATTCTTCCATCTTTATACACCAAAGTAATGCTGTTTTGAGCATCCACTCCCCTATCCGTTAAAACAGCTGTGGATTCAATTCTTTCAATATCATTACCAAAAGTCATAAGAGCGAAATTTATAGGATATACTCCTACGTCCAAAAGAGCACCACCTGCTAAAGCTGGGTCTATTAGTCTTGGAATATGATTAATTACATAACCAAGGTTTGCAGTGAGCATATGTACCTTTCCTATAATTCCGGTGGCTATAACCTCATCTAGAGTTCTTCGAAGAGGCATGTATCTAGTCCATATAGCTTCTGTGAGCAAAAGCTTCTTACCTTCAGCTAAATCAAGCATTTCTCTTGCCTGTTTTGTATTAACAGCGAAAGATTTTTCGCATAGCACATGCTTTCCGTGATTTAGGCACATTTTTACATGTTCATAATGATGAGAATGGGGTGTAGCAACATAAACAAGCTCCACTTCTGGATCTGATAACATCTCCTCATAAGAGCCATAGGCTTTTGCAAAGCCAAATTCTTTGGCGAAAGCTTCTGATTTTTTATAGTCTCTGGAGGCTACAGCATAGTTTGTGGCTTCATCCATTTGATTTATAGTAGCTGCCATAGATCTTGCTATGGAGCCAGCACCTAGTATAGCTATCTTCATAAGAATTATATCTCCTTTCATCGGGGTCCTATATTAATATTATAAGGCTTACAGTTTACTCTAAGTCAATGAAGTTTTGGATTATTTAGCTAAAAATAAATTGCACAAAGCCATTGACAAAAAAATACATATGATATAAAATAATATTGTACACAATTTAATTTTAAGTTTTATAAAAATCCTAATAGATAATAATTCATTTTAAAGGAGAAGGATATTATGAAAATCAAAGCTGTGAAACTATATGAAAATGGATTTATGACACAGGATTTTGCTTTTGGAGGCAGTGCTGATAAGAGCACTTTAGACGCTTCAAAAACTTATCCATCAAGTCTTCAAAATTATGTTATAGATACAGGAAAAGAAGTTATTTTAGTAGATACTGGAGTTCCAGCGGAGACACCTGAAATGCCGCCAAAGGAAGGTCAGAAAATATATCAGGGAACTAAAATAAAGAGTTATGTAGAAGCTTTAAAAGCTTTAGGTTACGCTCCAGAGGATGTAAGTAAAATATTACTAACACATAAGCATCCAGACCATTCAGGAGAACTAAGAAGCTTTCCAAATGCTAAAATTTATCTTTCTCCAGCAGAAGCCGATGCTCTAAAACTTAGCGGAGAAAATATTGTAAGAGCAGAATTTAAAAATGGTGCATATCATAATTTTGAAAGCAGTGAAAAAATTGCAGATGGTGTATATCTAATATCTGCCCCAGGACATACTAAAGGTAATAGTATTGTAATTGTAGAAGAGGATGGGGTTTTCTATATGCTTCATGGAGATGTTACATATACCGATGCTGCTTTAATAGAGAATCAGTTGTCGGTGGTATTTGAAGATAGAGAAGCTGCAAGAGAAACTCTTAATAAGGTTAGAGAATTTATAAAAAATAATCCAACAGTTTATCTTTCCACTCATACTCCAGAGGGAATTGCAAACCTGGAAGAAAAAAAGATTATGAAGCTGTAAGAGGACTGATATCATGCAGACAATTTTATTTATTTTAATTCTTGTGGTGGCCCTTGAGCAAACCTTTATAATGGTTCTCGAAATGTTTTTTATACAGTCTGAAATGGCTAAAAAAACTTTTGGAACTGATCCTGAACTGCTTTCAAAAAAACAGGTTCAGGTTATGTTTGCAAATCAGGGACTATATAATGGGCTCTTGGCTGCAGGATTATTCTGGAGTTTATTTTCTAAAGCTGCTTTAAATGATTCCTTAAAATTTTTCTTTTTGGCTTGTGTAATTATTGCGGCCATATATGGAGCATTTACAGCAAATAAAAAGATTATCGTTAAGCAAGGCGGAATAGCAATAATAGCAATGTTTTTATTGATTATAAGCAAAGTTATATAGGCTGCAGACAGTGCTTTAAAATGCACACTTTTTTCTTTAATTTAAATGTAGGAATATAAATGTTAACGTAGTATAATTTTAGTGATTATAAGCTGAAATTATACTATTTTTATATTTTGGAGGGAACAGCATGGAAGTTAGTTTTAAAGCCACTGAAGATAAGGTAAGAATATTAGGTAGGACAAGAGTTTTAGAAGATATAAGATATATGGATTATTCTTGTTCTGGAATAGAATTTGAATTTTTAGGTACCAAGGCTAGCGTTAAATTATGCTCAGACAGAGCTAAATGGGAAGATAACTTAAAGGCTTGGATAGCTGTCTTTATAGATGATGAACCTAAGCCAAGTAAACGTATGCCTTTGGAAAAGGATGAAGCTATTTATGATATATATGAAAGTAATGAATTGAGAAGAGTCAAAATAAGATTAATGAAGGTATCGGAGTCAGCTTTTGCTAAGGTAGGCATAAAAGAAATATTAGTGGAAGGTAATGAAGACATACATCCTACAGCTCCGAAAGAAAGACGAATAGAATTCATAGGAGATTCTATAACCTGCGGCTATGGCATAGAAGGACTGTGGAACGTAGATACTTTTAATACCACTCAGGAAAATCCATGGGAAGCCTATGCAGCCAAGACAGCACGTCATTTTAATGCCGATTTCAACTGCGTTTCCTGGAGTGGTATAGGTGTAATTTCTTCTTGGACAGATGAAGATGTACCTAACACTAAAGAATGGTTAATGCCAAACCTGTACAAGTATACGGATGCAGCATTAGATAAAAGCTTTGGAATGGATGAATATGAGATTTGGGATAATCATAAATTTCAGCCGGATTTGGTGGTTATTAATTTGGGCACAAACGATGCAAGCTACACAAAAACAATTAAAGAAAGAATGGACCAGTTTTCAGAAGGTTACTATAAATTCCTTCATCAGGTAAGAAGGTGTAACCCAAATTCCCATATAATATGTACCTTGGGAGCCATGGGACATGAGCTATGCCCAGCAGTAGAAGCAGCAGTTGATAAATTCAAGATGGATACGGAAGATGAAAAAATACATACAATGTTCTTTGAGGTTCAACTAGAGAGCGATGGAATAGGCTCCGATTGGCATCCGAGCTTAAAGACTCAGGATAAGATGTCAAAAAAGCTTATTGATAAAGTTAGGAATGTTATGAGATGGTAAAAAGCTGCCTGTGCAGCTTTTTTATTTACTAAGCTTAAATCCTAAACTTTTTGAAAGAAGCTTTATATCTCCAGTAAAAGGATAGCTATTCAGTTTATTAGCATTTTCAAAAATCATAAAACACGGAGGCTCCTTTTCAGGAATTATTATATATACTTCATTTATGCTTCCATTAAGAACCCTTGAATTAATTTTAACTTCCGGGGTTATAGGAATTCTTACGGCATATCCATCATCCGTAGCAGGATCATTTTTGTAGAAATCTTTTATTTTCATTATCCAATCCGTAACCATAGCATTTATTTCTGGTGTCATCTGCACAACCTTCACTACTGCATCCTTCTTTGGATCAAAGATTTCCGCATACTTAAAATCTTCGGCACCAGCAGGTAATGAGGGGGAAAATATAATAAGTAAAATTATTATAGCAGCAATTTTTTTCTTCATAGTTATCAATCCTATTCATAAATAATTTTATCATGGGTTAACGATAATATTATGTCCTAAAAATAAGCAAGTTATTTATATTAAGGTTATGTTTTAAAAGAATATCAATATTTTAAAAAAGAGCTTATATTACATTACTAGCAAGCAAAAAAATGTCATCCTTTTATAAGATGACATTTTTTCTTTTCCCACAAGCTTTAAATATTGGCTATGTTTTAAGACAAATCCTAAACATTAACTTATTACCACTTCAAGGTTTCCTTTTAGAGCTTCGCTGGCACGAAGAAACAAATCTCTTGTATCTTCTGCGTAGCTTCCAAGAAATTTTTGACTTTTTTCAAAATCGAGCCATTGAATTTTTAAAGGTAATTCAATATCAGTAGTAAGGCAATCCCATAGGGCGTCTAAGTTTTTTCCGTAGTATTCGGGAAGCATAAGCTCAGATTTAAGTATGTTATGCAATTCCTGTCTGCTAGTAAATAATGAGCCCTCCAATATAATTTCTTTCATAAATGCTTCTCCTTGATAAAATTATTTTAGTACCCGCGATAGTAGCAAGTAAAGGTCTGGTAGTGATCAGAGGTTCCGTATATTAATCCATCGTTTGAGTATACTAATCTATCAGCACCTCTATGGCCTCCATTATAGTTTATATCACATTCATGCCAAGTTCTACCTGTAGCTTTTGGCAAAACTCCTTCAGAGTTTGTAAAAACATCTCCGCCTATGCTCTTACCAGGCGCATAGTCCCAAAGGTCTTCACCAGGTCTCCAGCCTAGGGCTTGAGCTTTTGCCTTTGTTATGTAGTTGCTAGGTAAATGTCTGTACTCATGAATGTAGTCAGCAACTCCTTGAAAGTCGTTTATTACATTATTATAGCTAGCTTTGTTTACAGTGTTTAAATTAGATGCATGAGCTTTAAGGGCAAATGCTCCAGAAAATATTGAAATGAATAGGCAGCTTACTATCATAAGCAAGCTAAGCTTTTTAAATATTTTTTTCATTTAATAACATTCCTTTCCTAAGGTTTTTTAAGGTAATATACAATAATCGTGGGAAAAAGTAAATAAAAATATTTACAAAACAATAATACAATAAATTCCATAGTATAGGAATAAAAATAAAAATATATTAACATATATTAACAAAAACTAAAAATACATAACATTTAATTATAAAAGAGGTTTGTGTAGTAATGGAACAGAAAACCGGAATAAGGAAGTTAATATATTGGAAATTTAACAATCTAGGAAAGAAAATTAATCTTCTCCTAGGGTGTTAATTATTTTATCTATTAATAATAGCGATCATAACCCATATTGATCAATTTCTTCAGGAAGAATAAAAGAATATTTTCCCATGATATTGATATGATCATAACCTAAAGGTGATAAACGTTGTATATCAAAATCATAACTTGGTTGTCTAGCTTTTTTAATTGCATCTAGGCAACTTTCATATACTTTGTATTCCAAACTACAATAGCATTTACAACCAAACCAAGTAAGCAGTAGGATCTGAAAGAAAAGTACCTAAGAAGCGAACAGTTCCAAGCTGAATGGCGTAACCAATACGGTTATGAGCGCCACAAGGAAGGGATTGAAAGTGCAAGGACTAGGGGAAGAAAGGGTGGTAGAGCAAGAGGCAAAGATAAAAGCATTGATAAAGCCTTGAACAGTATCTAAAGTTAAATTATAAACTGAATGAACTTAACCCAAAATCTAGAGAGTATATATTCTATGTTCCATATAAAACAGTTCATGATCTAGAAAACACAGTATATAACATAGTTCAACAAATGAATAATGAAGCCGTTTTAAAAAACTGTTTTATTGAAGTAGATGCTCGTTGTGATGAATTAGAATATATGTTGTAAACTTCAGGTATTTAGGTATATAAAATAAGAAAATAAATAAGATCCAAGTGTACAGGCAATTGGAATCTTATTTATTTATTTCCATGCTTATAGCCGTTTTTTGTTCCATTGCTACACAAAACAAACTTATGAATCTGTCACAAAAGGTAAGGATTTGTAATATTATCCTTTGTAAATGGCTATTTTACGTATCCATATTTATTCATAAAAAATTTGTTTTTCGAACTTACGTTATTTACTATTTTATCTGCTCATTAGTGATAGCATTCACATATTTTGTTTAAAAATTTAATATCAAACAGAATCATGCACTAAAGGTGTTATACTTCCGTCTGGATAATTAACTTTATTTACTGTGACTGTAAATCTAGAACTGTTTTGTTCAACTTCAGTGAATGTCATCATTCCTCCTTTCTGCATGTCTGGGATTGCTGGGCACAAAAAACCTGAATTTACATAAATAGCCTCCCCATCAAAGCAACTATGTTTTTGAAGTACAGGTACATGTGTATGTCCCATTACTACAACTTTATTTCTGATTCCCATATAGCTTGTATTACATAAATTTGCACCTTGATTGTTTAAAGAATTATTTACATTAACCATAAGCAGACTAGTAAGGTCATCTAGACTTTTTATAATATTAGGATATAATTTTTCAACCTCTGCTGCACTTATTGATGTGCCATCAGGCATTGTAAAAATTAATTTACTTAAATCATCATATCCAACTAATTTTGAAAGAGTTGACATTATAATATGTGCTAAGGTTCCATCAAATCTAAGATCACTAATATTTAAAATCGAGAACACACCTGGGTCTCCATGAACATCTAATTGAGATGAATTATTTTTACCACTTTTCTTCAATTGTTGCTGACAATACAATGTTGCAGCCCTTGAAATAAAGTAACCTATGGGCAATGGCTGATACTTATTCGTTCTATCATAATTAGATTTACAAAACAAATCATAGTAATGACCATGTTCAGCATAAATACCATCTTTGCTATAAATTCTATCTAAACATACTAGTTGTTTGCTTTTATTACTCTGAAGTTTCGTGTAATTGTTTAACTTGTTAAAATCTATAGTCATATCATGGTTTCCATAAACATAGCATAAATTTCCCTGTATACTATCCATACATGTAATAAAATCTCCATCACTTTGTCTAGTAAATACATCAAGGTTGTTATTTATAATTTCAGTTACTGTAGCTGAAATTTGAGGTTGTGGTGTATACATCCATGAATCAAAGCAATCTCCAAGCATAATAACATCCTGTATTTCTTGGGCATTTGTTTGTATATATTGTAAAATTGCTTTAAGATATTTCTGATGGACAGATTTTTGATACCAGTTTTCTGGATAATTTGTACCTATATGAATATCACTAATAAAAATAAATTTCATTTTTCTCCTCCTTTTATTAAATTTGTTATAATAATGTAGTTTTCAGCTCTGCGTCCTAGCGTCTGGCTCTGTGATTATTGAAATGTCTAGTTGTTTTACGTTGATAAGACTTCCCGTTTTGCACTTGGGACAAAATAGTGGTAGGCGCTCAATTACAGTATGCTTTCTTATTTTAAGGCGTGTTTTATTATTGCAATTAGGACATAATATACATTCTTCTTGCTTCATGTTTTCCTCTCTGATTGTAACTTATTTACTTCTTTTATAAGAAACAGAGAAGCAGGAAAGTCCAAAAAACAAAATAGCACAGCTAATCAACACCGCAAAACTCGTCCAAAGTGGGATAATCCCATTTGATGAAGATAAGCGGACACCTAAATATTTAAATACCTTAGCTAAATCTGCGGTTGGTGTACTGGCATAGCTTACCGAAGATATACCTTCCAGCAGCGTACTGCGCATCAGTACAGCGGCATGGCTGGGAGGAAACAGTTTTACTACTGTCTGCATGGCAGAGGGAAGTTGACCAAAAGGTAAATAAATTGCAGAAAGAAATCCTCCCAATGTACCCACAATCGTTCCAATTGAATTATAAGCTCCGTTTTTACGGATAAGACTTGCAATAAAAAAGGTAATGCAGGAAGAACAAATGCAAGTAAGAGCAATTATAATCAAGCATTTCACAAAAATAGTCAAGCTAGGGACCGCTGCACCCGACAAAACCAACCATACAAGGCTTATTATAAACACCGTACACGTTACTATAAAACTACCTGTCGTTCCACTAATGAGGTAGCCTCCTGCTATTTTGTAACGAGCAACCGGGGAAGCAAGAAAGTCCCTGTCAACTCCCTGCATTCTGTCAGCTATAATGGCTGATACAATAGACAGTGATGTGGACAAAGGGGCAAGGGCACACATACCAGCCAAAAGCCAAGTATTCATAAACAGATTGCTATTGTCGAGCATGGGATAAGTTGCACCAGAATTACCGCCTAAAAACAATATATATACCAATAGAACAATCAGCGTTGCCATCAAAGATAAAAGCACATTACTGGGGCTGCGAAAGTAAATATATAGGTTTCGTTTTGCAAGATTAATCATAAAGTTACCTCCTTGCCTTCTTTGATAATGCGCAAAAATGCATCTTCAAGAGAACCTTGTGTTACCTCAAAGCTGGAAATATAAGCTTGAAGCTCAGCCAGCATAGGCAATGCAGAACGGGTTTCATCTAGCCTGACAGTAAATCGGTTTCCAATCCGTTTGTAGTCTGCTTTCATATCACTTAATACAGCAATCAAAGCATCACTATCGTGAACTTCAAGTGTCAGTGTATCATGTGCAAACTGGGTCTTTAACTGGGACGATGTTCCTTTTGCCAATATCTTTCCATGTCCCATAATGACAACATAATCGGCAGAAGCAGCTTCTTCCATATAATGTGTAGTAAGCAATACGGAAGTACCATTGTTTTGTTGTAAATCACGCACAGTTTGCCAAATAGCTTTACGGGATACGGGGTCCAACCCAGTAGTGGGCTCGTCCAGTATCAGAAGCTCTGGCTCGTGTAGTAAAGCACGGGCAATGTCAGCTCTGCGGCGCTGCCCACCGGATAATTTACCGTAATTCCGATTCAGAAACTCGGATAAATTTAATGATTGGCTCAAAGAATCAATACGATGATTGATTTTTTTACGGGAAAGCCCATATAGAGAACCCCTTATCTGCAAATTCTCTTTCACAGTAAGATCAGCATCTAATAAGCTTTGCTGGAATACAATACCGATTTTGCTTCGGATTGCTTCGTCCTCCCTGCCAATTGTATAGTTACATATTGTAATGCCGCCCCCATCTGGCTGGGATAAGGTAGACAGCATATCAATGGTGGTAGACTTGCCTGCACCGTTCTCTCCCAGCAGCGCAAACAAGGAACCTGTTTCCGCATAAAAACTAATGCCTCGAACAGCTTTTACAGTTCCATAACTTTTAACGAGATTTTGTACTTCAATTATCTTTTTCATTTTTAGTTTCCTCCAGTGATTTGTGGCTCCTTTTTTTAAGAGCACGATTAATTTCCTCTGCATCTTTTCGCATTCTATAGTTAATGTAGAGGGAGCCGGCGGTGTATGCAAGAATGGAGGCTATGACTCCAACAGCGAGAGATAGAAGTCCTTGCCCAAACCCGTAATCGTTGTTGTTCCAGACAAACCAGCCAAACATTCGCCCACCAACAATGAATAACAAGTTAAGATTGATGAGTATACGCAGAAAACGACGATTTTCAATTGCCGGAATAATATCAAATACTACTTGAACAGCACTAAGCAATACGCATACTATAAGAAGTTGAAGGGGAGCAGGTCTTAAACCATAAGGTAATATTCCTATAAATTCGGTCACCACCAACAGTGCAGAAACCGTGGTAAAGGAAATACCGATGTAGTAAATTGCTCTCATTACATGTTTTTTCATCATTTAGAACCCTCTCCAATCCCTAATTTGGCTTTTAATGTAGGTACATAGTGCCGATTAATAATTACTTTTTCTCTGTTTTCAAGTAATGCTTCCAGTTTTGCTCCAAACAGAGGACGAACACTTTCCACATGAAGAGTGTTCAGTATGCAAGCTTTCGAAATGCGCACACAACTACTGCCCTCCATCTGTTGCTCTAACTCATACAGGCGTAAGCTGCATTCGTACACTTCGTTTTTACAATAAACAAAGGTCTTATCATCAACACTTTCAAAGTAATAAACACTTTCTAAAGGAATAGAGTATTGCTTACGGTCGCGAGTAACTGTTATGGAAAATAAGTATAGCTGGATTTGCCTTACAAGTGCTACCAGGCGTTCATCCATGACATTATAGCAAAGCCGAATTTCCGGCTCATTGTATTCGGGGTTTTGATCAAGTATCAATTTCACTTGGTGCACCTCCAATATATTGGAATGTTTATATTGTATCTTCTTAGATTTATCTATTGGTTCAGTTTATTTTTTTCGTTGGCGGCGGGAATAAGATAAAGCCCATAACAGCCGTCGGCAGGGAAAGTAAGCTCCTGCGCAAACAAAATTCTCAGCCATTCCTTTCCACCCAAACCAGCGAAAAACGCTATTGCCCATAATACACAGCATAGTTACATTAATAAGTATTCGTAAGCTGAGATATTTTTGGATAATGGGAGCTGTGTCGCATATTACTTGTATGCTACTAAGCAATACGCATACTACTAAAAGTTGGGGCGGTTCAGCTCTTAGCCAGCCAGGCAACAGCCGAGCATGAGCAACCAAGACCATCATAATAGAAACAGTGGTAAAGGATATACAAATATAGTTAATTGCTTTTATCGCAAATATTTTCACTTTTATTTTTCTCGCCTCCTAACTTTACTTTGCAGCACAGTATCCGCTTACATAATTTAAAATTTAAATATATCATAACATCATAATAAGCGGCTAAACAAGGATATAGAAGGTAAGGTGCAGTAAGAGGTGGGTAGCCTGCATAGGTTATTTTTTATAGGATAGATACATGCTTTTTGCACAAAACAGCAAGAATAGGATTTTTCAAAACATAGGACTTTTTGCTCTGACGGTCATGTGTTGTGTCATATTACATTGGATTATATCATTGTATAATAAAGCACAGCGGCATCTTCATAGTTCCGCTGTGTTGCTAAAAAAAGATACACCTTATCAAACAATTTAAAGTGTGCATAAATCTTATTAAAATCATGTTAAAAAAATTAGCATATAATTAATAAACGTTTATTATGAAAAACAGACTTTTTCAAACATTTTTTACATATAAATACTTTCTGCTTCCGTTTCTATATAAATCGTTGCCGTACCTCAGAGTAGATGCTCGTTATGATAAGTTAGGGCTTATAGGTAAAGGACATGCCATAAAAGAAACCGAAAAAAGTATTTTACTCTAAATTAAATTAATGATATGTAAGCTAGATAGAAAAAATAAACAAATTAAATCTTTGTTAATACATTGACAATGTAAATGATAAGGTTTAAACTAAAACTGAATTTATTCACTGAATACATTCAGTGAAAATAAAAAATGAAAGGTTGTATGAAGATGTCTCAAAAGTATAAGAAACTGTTTGAACCAGTAAAAATAGGCAGCCTAGAGATAAGCAACAGATTTGCTATGGCACCTATGGGACCTTTAGGACTATCGGATGCAGAAGGCGGTTTTAATCAAAGAGGTGTGGAATATTATACTGCTCGTGCTAAAGGAGGTACCGGACTTATTATCACAGGTGTAACCTTTGTAGATAATGAGGTGGAGGAACATGGAATGCCAAGTGTACCTTGTTCTACGCATAACCCTCTTCATTTTGTTCGTACAGCTAAAGAAATGACAGAAAGAATACATGCATATGATTCAAAGGTATTTCTTCAATTAAGTGCTGGGTTTGGAAGAGTTACAATACCTACAAATTTAGGAGAGTTTCCTCCAGTGGCACCTTCACCAATACAGCATCGTTGGTTAGATAAGACCTGTAGAGAATTGACTATTGAAGAGATTAAGTCCATAGTAAAGAAATTCGGAGATGGAGCATTTAATGCCAAGCGTGCTGGTTTCGATGGAGTTCAGATTCATGCGGTTCATGAAGGATATCTTTTGGATCAGTTTGCTATATCCTTTTTTAATCATAGAACCGATGAATATGGTGGAGATTTAGAAAATAGATTAAGATTTGCTAGAGAGATTGTAGAAGAAATTAAGAAAAGATGCGGAGAAGATTTCCCTGTAACTTTAAGATATAGTCCTAAGAGCTTTATAAAGGATTGGAGAGAAGGAGCCCTTCCAGGAGAAGAATTTGAAGAAAAGGGAAGAGACTTAGAGGAAGGTGTAGCAGCAGCTAAACTTCTTGTTCAGTATGGATATGATGCTTTGGACGTAGATGTAGGCTCCTATGATTCTTGGTGGTGGAGTCATCCCCCAATGTATCAGGCAAAGGGATTATATATTCCTTACGCTAAGATTGTTAAGGAAGCTGTAAATGTACCTGTTATTTGCGCAGGTCGTATGGATAATCCTGATTTGGCTCTAAAGGCTGTGGAGGATGGAGCTTGTGATATGGTGAGTCTTGGAAGACCGCTACTTGCTGATCCAGACTATGTTAATAAACTTCGTGCCAGCAAAATAGCTTCCATAAGACCATGCCTCTCTTGCCAGGAAGGCTGTATGGGACGTATTCAGGAGTATTCTGCGCTAAACTGTGCAGTTAACCCAGCTGCCTGCAGAGAAAAGGAAGCTGCACTTTCCCCTGCCTTTAAGAGCAAAAAAGTTCTTATTGTAGGAGGGGGAGTAGCTGGTTGTGAAGCAGCTAGAGTTTTAGCCCTTAGAGGTCATAAACCAGTTATTTATGAAAAATCTGCAAGGCTTGGAGGAAATCTTCTTCCAGGAGGAGCTCCTGATTTTAAGGAAGATGATTTAGCATTAGTAGCTTGGTATGAATATACTTTAAAAGAGCTTCAGGTAGAAATTAATTTAAGCTCAGAGATTAATGAGCAGATTATAAAGGACAGTAAGGCAGATTCTGTGATTATAGCTACCGGTTCAAAGCCTAAAATATTTAATTTAGGAGACAAGAACAAGGTATTTACAGCAGAAGAGGTTTTACTTAACAAGGTTGATGCAGGAGATAAGGTGGTAGTAGTAGGCGGAGGACTTGTAGGCTGTGAACTGGCCCTTGACCTTGCTCATAAAGGTAAAAAAGTTACTATAGTTGAACTTCAGAATAAGCTATTAGCTTTAAATGGGCCCCTTTGTCATGCTAATTCTGAAATGCTGGAAAGACTTATTCCTTTCAACGGAATTGAAGTGCTCACCTCCTCAAAGGTTATAAGCACCACAGAAAAGGGAGTTTTAGTAGATGTAAATGGAACTTCCAGAGAGCTAGAGGCAACAAGTGTTATTTTAGCTGTAGGCTACAGCTCAGAAAAAGCCCTTTATAAAAATATTAAATATGAAGTTGAAGATTTACATCTTATAGGTGATGCTCGTAAGGTTTCAAATATAATGTATGCTATTTGGGATGCTTATGAGGTTGCTGCAAATATATAAATATGTGATATAATCAGAACAGGAGCTTTGTAGGCTCCTGTTTTTAACATAGCCTTTAACAGCTGAGGTGAGGTGTACATATCCTATGGAAAAGAAAACTAGTCGTGCTAAGCAGGCGGAAGCTACGAAAAATAAAATATATAACTGCGGTGTAAAGCTCATAAAAAAGCATGGTTTTGATGGAGTTACTGTAGAAGAGATAGCCAAAGAAGCGGGAGTTTCTGTCGGAACTTATTATTATTATTTTAAATCGAAATTTGATCTCTTTAGTGAGATATTTAATAGAGCAGATAAATACTTTGTAGAAGAAGTAGCAAATAATTTGAAAGCGGAGGATTTTAAGGGCAAGGTTGTAGAGTATTTTGACCGATATGCAGATTTTAATATATCTGAAGGATTAGAGCTTACCAAAAATCTTCATACTTCTGACAATAAGATGTTCATAACAAAGGGCAGGGGCATGCAGAATGTGCTTAATAATATTATTGAAGAAGCAATAAATAGAGGAGAGATTAGTCCGGCATATTCCACGGAAGACATAAACAGCATGCTTTTTATAACTGCAAGAGGAGTCATATATGAATGGTGTTTATATGACGGGAATTGGGATTTAAAAGGAGAAATGAAAAAGATTATAGCTATTTTCCTTGATGGGATAATAGGTAAAAGACTGATATAATTAAATATATATGATATAAATACAGAACGGAGGGATACATTTGAATAAGCCAAAAGTATTTATTGCAAAGAAAATTCCTAAAGAAGTGGAAGAATATATCGGTGAATTTTGTGAATATGAAAAATGGGATGGTGAAGGAACCATTACTGAAGAGATATTATTGGAAAAACTGCAGGATAAGGAAGGATTGATTTTATCTGGAATTAATATAAATGAAGAATTGCTTCAGCATGCGCCTAAATTAAGGGTTGTTAGCAATGTCTCTGTGGGTTACAATAATTTCAATATAGAAGCTATGAAAAAAAGAAATATAATAGGCACAAATACACCGGGCGTACTAAATGATACAGTAGCAGACTTAATATTTGGGCTAATGCTATCTTCAGCCAGAAGAATTGCAGAACTTGACAGATATGTGAAGGAGGGCAAATGGATACCTTCTAGTAAGAAGAATATATTTGGATTAGATGTGCATCATGCCTCCTTAGGTATAATAGGCATGGGGCGGATAGGAGAGGCAGTAGCTAAAAGAGCTAAGCTTGGTTTTGATATGGATGTATGCTACTACAATAGAAGAAGAAAACTTGAGACAGAAAGTAAGCTTGGCATAAGATATTCTGAGCTGGAAGTTCTTCTAAAAACCTCTGATTTTATAGTTCTTATGGTTCCATTTACTAATGATACCTATCACTTAATAGATCATAAAGAATTTGCTTTAATGAAAAGTTCTGCCATATTTATCAATGCATCTAGAGGGCAGACGGTAAATGAAGAAGCGCTAGTTGAAGCTCTTGAAAAAAATAAGATATTTGGAGCAGGGCTGGATGTTTATGAGCAGGAGCCTATTAACTTAGATAATCCTCTTCTTAAGCTTTCAAATGTTGTTACAGTTCCCCACATTGGATCAGCTACGGAAAAAACAAGAAGCGATATGGCTAAGATAGCAGCAGAAAATCTTGTAAAGGCATTGATGGGAGAGGTGCCGCCTAATATAGTTCCAGAGCTGAAGTAATAAACAAAAGGGGCTATCTCACAATGAAGATAAAGTTATTTATAGAGAAATAGATAATATCAAATTAACCATTAAAAATTAAGAATTAAAAGTGAAGGTAAGAATTCAGCCTTGCTGAATTTATTATAAACTTATAAGTTAAAGAAATCGGCTCATAAAGAGACGATTTCTTCAATAACTATAAATTTTTACATTTTACTTCTTAATTGAATAGAATAAATAATCTTTTGCGACAGTTCCTTTTACATTAGTGAATGCTGGTGCTATAATAGAAACGTTTTTCAAATAAAAGTTAAAAAGGTCTAGGGGATGAATATAATGAACAAGACTTTAGCATATGTTTTCCTTACTATTACTGTAAGTGCGTGGGGAAGTCTTTATGTAGTAAGTAAATTTGTATTAAATCAGGTGCCAGCATTTACTGTATTATTTATACGTTACTTAATATCAGGAATAGCTTTGTTTATTTTTTTACAAACAAGAAAAGACGCCAAATCTAAAAAAATTGATCCAAAGGATTATAAATATTTTATATTTGTAGGGATCGTAGGTTATTTCTTAGGAATAGGAGCTCAGCTTTTAGGAACAAAATTATCAAATGCATCTTTGGCATCTCTTATAAATTCAGTGAATCCAATATTTATAATTATTTTCGCAGTTATAATACTTAAGGAAAAGATAACAATTAACAAGATTGTAGCTGTAATTGCTACTCTTATTGGAGTTTACATAATTATAGGTGGACAAGGCAAGGGTGGTAATGTATTAGGAATATTGTTATCTATTGTTTCTGTAATATTATGGTCCTTAATGAGTGTAGTAGTAAGAAAGATAGCAAAAAAATATGACGCAATTACAATAACTACCTATGGAATTTTGATTGCGGCTATTTGTACTCTGCCAATCTCTGTAATAGAATTAGCCACAACAAAAAATGTAGGAATCTTTAAGCCGTCAGTGGCGATTTCGCTGTTATATATGGGGTTAATATGTACTGCTCTCGCACATATGCTTTGGAATAAGAGCTTATCCATAATTGAAGCCAGCAGCTGTGCTCTCTTTTATCCCTTGCAGCCCATGATTTCAGCAATTTTAGGATGCTTGTTTCTAGGAGAAACCATAACCCTATCTTTTATAGGCGGAGCAGTTTTAATACTTGGAGGAGTTTTATTTAGTATAATTCCAGCGGATAAAGTAAATGGATTGTTAAGGGAAAAAAGGAATAATTAGTGTTTGATTTTAATTAAGAGGTAAGAATTAGGAACTATTGAAGGAATCGCTCTTTGAGTCGATTCCTTTTATCTTATTTATGATATTATCTAGGCTAGTCCAACTAAATTGGTAGGAATCCAGCAAAGCTGAATTCCTACCAAAATTCTTAATTTTTCATTTTTCATTTTTCATTGCTTTTTTCTTTGAATTAAGTTTAAAAGATAATAGGAAGCCTAGGAGCATAAGAACAGCAGCCACTGTTACTGAATGTCTAAATCCACTGTATATAGCATTAACGGGATCATTAGCAGCACTTTCCAGATATTTATTTTGGTATACGGTCATAATTCCCACAAAAAGAGCGGAACCTAAAGCACCCGCTATCTGCATAGCAGTGTTTACTATAGCTACACCGTCAGCTCTATTTTTAGGATTCAATTGGCTGAGAGCCATAGTCTGACTAGTGGACATGGACATTGAAAGCCCTAGCATTATGAAACAATAAAGCAGAGCCATGATAGCTACTGAAAAAGAAGGTGTAGCTCTAGACATCATAAAAGTGAAGAGACACATTATAGCAAGCCCGCTAGGAATCAATACCTTTCCTCCTATTTTGTCAAAAATCTTACCTATAAAAGGAGTTAATATGCAGCCTAGTAAAATAGCAGGAAGCAGTGATAAGGCGGATACAAAGGAAGAGGTTTTTAAACCGTCCTGAAGCAGCATAGGTAAAAGCATGTTTATTGAAAACTGAAACATCTGTATCAATATAACGAGAATTATGCCTATGGAAAATTTAGCCTTCTTCAAAGTCCTTATTTCTAATATCGGCTGCTCTAAAATTAACTGACGCTTTCCGTAAGCAAATAACGCTATTAGGCCTATTGCAAATAAGATTAATGTTTCGGTCAAGGATGAGCTTCCAGCAGAGCTAACAGAATATATTATTGCTGCAAAACCTATAGTTGATAGTATTATAGATAAATAATCAAGTTTAGGTTTTGTTATCTCAGAAGTATTCTTTAAAAATATAAGACCTCCAGCTATACAAATTACTATGAAGGGTATTATAAGTATAAATAATGCATGCCAGCTAAAAGATTGTAACAGCAAGCCAGAAACTGTAGGCCCAAGAGCAGGACCGAGAGTCATTATGCTTATGCACAAGCCCATAGTTGAACCGTGTTTTTCATGTGGTGTTATCACTAAAGCAGAATTCATCATTATAGGTATGAGCATGCCTGTACCGCAGCCCTGAATTAGCCTTGAAATGAGTAAAGTAGTGAAAGATGAAGAAGCTGCCGCTAATATGGTTCCAAGCAAGAACAGTCCCATTGCACTTACATATAATTGTTTTGTGGTAAAAGTGTTGATGAGAAAGGCAGTAACAGGGACAAGAATTCCAACTACCAACACGTAGCCTGTTGTAAGCCACTGGGAGGTAACAGCGGATATGTTCATTTCCACCATTAATTTAGGCAGCGCCACATTCAAAATTGTTTCGTTAAATAAAGCTAGGAAGCTTCCTAGCAGCAGTACAAACATTATAGCTTTGACATTGTACTTCCCGTCTTCTTCTGTATAAGTTTTTTTTAATTCCATTAATATTAATCTCCCTATCGGTATTTAGACCAGTCTATATAATTAGTACAAAAACAATCTACGAAAGGTTTTAAATTTTCGTAGACTTAAATTTATTTGCTTCTGCTTTAAACCAGTGCTGATTTTTATATTGACTTAAAACATACTCTTATTTTAAGTATAAGCTCAATAATATTCCTATTTGCTTTTTCACGGATAAAAGTGCTTCTGGGTTCTTTTGAGTTACAGAAACAGTTATGGCACCTTCTATCATAACCTGTATGAATATACCTAATTCCTTTGCAATACCTTCTTTAATCCCGCTTTTAATCAATTTTTGAGAGTACATTGCATCAAGAGCTGAAAAAGCTTCCTTGCAAGCTTCTCTTAAGGTTTCACTGGTCAAATAGGTTTCCAAAGCTATGAGACTTATAGAAATATCCTTTGGTCTTCCGTCTTCTTTTAAATCCTCTATTATATTGTCAATAAGGCATTCCACAGCTTTTTTTGGATCTGAGTTAGAGTTTAAAGTATTTTTTAATCTGTTTCTTATAGTGCTGCTAGCTAATTTTATAGCTTCTAAAGCAAGTTCTTCTTTACCATTTGGAAAGTAATAATATAGAGAGCCTTTTGGAGCGTTACTCTCTTTTAAGATTTCATTTAGGCCAGTAGCATTGTAGCCTTTAACCTGAAATAATCTGGAAGCAGCTTCAAGGATTTTTTCTTTAGAATCAGTTGAATTTTTCATAAGTATATCCCTTCTTATACAATATTATAACGACTGGTCTACATACATATTATAAATATTATTTGCTTTAAGTCAAGAAAATAATATTTTATAGTATATCCTTATTTTAGCATTTAGCCGTATAATAGATATGAGAGAATAGTATAAAAAGCTTAAAATGGGGGCTGATATTGATGAGTATAAGATACAATGCAGAGGCTTCTGATATGCTTCAAATGATATTTGAAGACTTCAATGATCACCAGCTTCACACCTTAATAAGTTTAAAAAACCATATAGATGAAGTTTGCTTGAAAAAGGCTATAGAATTATCCTTTCAGGTGTTTCCATTAATTAATTCCAGATACGTGGAAGGTTTTTTTAAGGCTTATTGGGAGAAAGGCAGTGCAACTTCAGAAGATATATTAGAAGTGATAAAAAGTGAAAACCCGGAAAAAGATATAGATAAAATAATAGTAACAAGGACGGAAGAATTTAATGGCCCTCAAATGAAGGTATATATAATACGGGAAAAAACTAAGGATAGTATTTGCATTATTATTAATCATATGCTATCGGATGCAGGTGGTTTTAAAGAATATCTATATATTTTAAGCAGCATATATTCGGATTTAAAAGTTAAAGGCAGCTGTGAGCTAAAAGAAAAAATGGGTTCAAGAAGCCTGGATCAGGTATTTCGTCAGTTAAGCCTTAAGGAAAAGGCAAGGATATTGTTTACCTCTTCTAAAATATCTAAATATGACAGCGGAAATAGTTTTAAGCTGGAAGGAGATAAGAGAAATCCATTCATAGCAACTTACAAAATTCCAAAAGAAAAATTTTTAAAAATAAGGGCTTATGCAAAGAAAAATGGAGCAACCATAAATGACGTGATGCTTTCAGCATATTTAAGAACTCTGAAAAAATTTTTAAAATGCAGCAATTTTCCAATTCCCTGTGCAGTGGATTTAAGAAAATATATAAAGGATAGAAAAGCTGAAGGAATTTGTAATCTTGTGTCTAATATGATATGTTATGTGGATGATATAGGAGAAAGCTTCGATGAGACTCTGATTAAAATTAAAAAGACCATGGATGCTGAAAAGGAAAATGCTTCTCCATTGAAGGCTATGCTTCTTTTGCAGACAGCTTTTAAGTTCCTGCCTTATAAGATATCTAAAAAGGTTGTTACTAAGACCTTCAAGAATCCGCCCATAGCTATGACCAATATAGGCTTGATAGATAAAAAAAGACTGCTATTTTATGGTGCAGTAATTGAGGATGCGTATATGAGTGGCTCTATTAAATACAAAGAATATTTTCAAATAGCTGTCACCACCTTTGATGATAAATCTACCTTAAGCATAAATATGCATGGAAGCTTAAAAGATAAAGTGCAGATAAATGAATTCCTAAAAAGCTTTGACAATGAATTGGAATTTGCATGAGAGTATTTTATACTATAATTATATGAGTTCTTAGGAGGATTACATTATGATAGATGTGAATAAGCCAGTAACTAATGCAGATTTAGTTTCCAGTATGAATGTTTTTTTTGAAAATAAAAATGCTGAAAATGAACTTATTTTGATAGGTGAAATCAATAAAGCACATTTTTTAGTTCCAGTGATAGTGGATGGAAAAATTAAAAATGGCGTGATCAAAAAGAAGACCACTATAAGCTTTAAAATGATTACTAACACTGCTAATGAGAACTTTTTTATTGCTTTTACTGATTGGCAAGAGCTTGGCAAATGGTCAAAAAATAGTGAACAAACCTTGATACTTACGTATAATGAGTTAAAAGAGATGGTGTTAAAGGATATAGCCAATGTAAGAGGTTTTGTAATAAATCCTTACGGACAAAATCTCATCATTACTCCTGAAGCTATGGAGTATTTCTCTAAGAGAAAGTCGGAAGTAACCATAGAAAAGGATACCAAAATTTTATTGGGACAGCCAGCTAATTATCCTGATGAAATGGTAAAAGCATTAACTGAATTTTTTAAAGAACATAAAGAGGTGAATAGCTGCTATTTATTTTGGGCTCATAGAGAAGATGAGAATAATGGCAATCTATTATTAGTGGTAGATTTTACTGGCAATAAGGATGAATTATTTCCAAGGATAGCAGCTGTGGCTCAGAATTACTTGGGACAAGATGAGTACATTGATATGATATCTATAGGTACTGATTTTGGAAAGAATGTAGTAAAGGATGTGAAACCATTTTATAAAAAGAAAAGATTTCTTAAATAGTAAAAAAATTATATAAAAATATGTATGTATAGCGAAGTGTACTGAAAATGCCAGAAATATAAGCATTTGTAAGTGCACTTTTTTTCTTGCATTTTAGATTTTTTTATAATATAATCATACTAAACTATTCATATAGAAATAGTAGGAATTATAATTGTAATTCTTACTTAAATAAATGAATATAAATTTTTGATAGGGGGACAAAAAATGAAATTAAAGAAATCATCAAAGATTATTTCTGTTCTATTGGGGGCTATGGTGGTTTTAAGCGCTTGCGCAGCTAATAAAACGTCAGATAAAACAACTAAAGCTACAGTTAAGTCAAATACTTTTACATATGGTATAGATGGTGATCCAGGAAATTCTGTGAATGTTGTAACTACTTCAGACAGATATGGTTTAATGGAAATAAAAGCACTTTATTCACCGCTATATATGTATAATGCAGATAAGATCGTGTATTTTCTTGCAGAAAGCATGACACCTTCTTCAGACTATCTTTCTTATACAGCTAAGCTTAGGAAAAATGTAAAGTGGAGCGATGGACAACCTTTCACAGCTGATGATGTAGTCTTTACTTATGAACAAATGCTTAAGGAATCAAATGCAGGTTGGGCATACAGCCAGCTTATATTTGATGGAAAGCCAGTAAAGGTAGAGAAGCTTGATGACTACACAGTTAAATTCACTTTACCTTCACCAAGCATTCCAGCTATAGAGCTTTTAGGAAACATATTTATAATGCCTAAGCATGTATATGACGGAGAAAGCAATATAGAAAACAGCACTAAGAATGCTGCTCCAGTAGGAACGGGTCCTTATAAGTTGGCTGAATATAAGGCAGGACAATATGTTAAGTTTGTTAAAAATAATAATTATTTTCTTGGGGCACCTAAGATAGACAATGTAGTATTTAAAATAATAGGTGACGCTAATACAGCTCAGCTTGCACTGCAAAAGGGAGAAATCGATGCATTGGCAGTTCAGCCTTCTGACATAAGCAAGCTAAGCAAGGATAAAAACTTAAAAACTATTCCTTATAATGAAGGAAGAATAGCTTATGCAGCCTTTAACTTAAACTCCAAGGCAGTTCAAGATAAGAATGTTAGACAAGCAATACTTTATGCATTAAACAGAAGCGAAATAATAAATGCATCTTTTGTTTCTGAAAATTATGCAAAGCCTGCATATACTTTCCTTCCAAATGAAAGCAAGTATCATACAGATAATGTAGAAAAGTATGCTACAGATGCCAATAAGTCAAAACAATTGCTTTCAAAAGCAGGAGTTAGCAGTGTAAGTGTAAAAATTGCATATGCAGGAAACAATGTACCTCAGCAAAAACAGGCAGCCATAATGCAGCAGGAATTAAAGGCTGTGGGTATAGATGCTCAGCTTTTAGGTTTGGATTCAAGTGCACTTTATAAAAAGCTAGAAAGCAAGAGTTCGGATTTTGATATTTATTTAGGCGGATATATCATGGGAATAGATCCTGATACCTTTAACTCATTATTCATAACTGGAAATTCAGCGAATTATATGAATTACAGCAATAAGGAAATAGATGACTTATTTAGTCAGGGAAGAGTAGAAAAAGATGCAAATGCTAGAAAAGAAATCTATGCTAAGATACAGCAAAAATTACAAGATGATGCAGTATTTTATCCTATTGCAGAGAGCAAGAGAATCTTGGCTATAAATACAAGCATAGAAGGAATAGAAGATGCAAGCTTAGTGCCTGTATACACCTTTGAAGATATGTCTAAGCTATACATTAAATAATATAATTATACAACGTTTAAATGAGGATAAGCATTTTGCTTATCTTCGTTGCTTTAAAGAGGAGTGAATCTTTTGAAGAAATATATTTTAAAAAGAATTTTGCAGGCCATACCACTTCTTATAATAATATCAATAATATGCTTTGCTCTCATTCAGCTTGCACCTTACAATGCCATAGATGCGATGATAACGCCTAAGATGCCAAAGGAAACGGCAGAGCTTATCAAGGCGAAATATGGTTTTGATAAACCAGCTTATATCCAATATTTCTATTGGCTTAAAGGGGTGCTTCATGGGGAGCTGGGTCACTCCATAGTGACTCATGAAAGCATAGCCTCTGATTTGATTTCCAGAATACCTGCCACCATTATATTGGTACTTCCAGCCTATATATTTGCGCTTATCCTTGCCATAATATTAGGGCTCATAGCAGGTTTCAATAAAGGAAAATTATTAGATAAGATAATAGATGGTTTTTGCTCAATAGGCATAGCTGTGCCAAGCTTTTGGTTTGCAATGATTATTGTATTCTTATTTGGATACAAGCTAGCAATACTGCCTATATTAGGTATGCATGAAATAGGATTTGAAGATTCAATTTCAGATTTTCTTTTACACTTCATCATGCCCTTTACTGTATTGACCTTTGCATTTTTGCCGGAGCTCATCAGATATGTAAGATCTTCTACTATAGGGCAGCTTTCAGAGGATTATGTAATGGTCCAGGATGCTTTTGGGGCTACTAAAACGGAGATATTGAGAAAGCATGTTAGTAAAAATGTGCTTCTTCCTATAATAACAAAGCTTGGAATGACCCTTCCTATGCTGGTTACAGGTGCTTTTATTACAGAGACTATATTCGGATGGCCTGGAGTAGGACCATACTTCCTTAAAGCTATTCAAGGACTCGACTATCCTGTGATCTTAGCCATACTGCTTTTATCCTCTACTTTAGTTATACTTGGAAATCTTATCTCAGACATACTCTATTCACTTATAGATCCAAGAATTAAAGGAGTGAGGTAAATTATTATGAAAAATAGAAGAATAGAGAATGTAAAACTGGAATTAAGGCATAACAAAAGTGCATTGGCAGCTATGATATTTCTTTTGATAATACTAATTCTTGCAGTATTTGCCTTCCTGCTTCCTTATAATCCAGACAAAACAGATGTAGCAAATATGTTTCAATCTCCATCCTTTGCGCATCCTTTCGGAACAGATGAGCTGGGGAGGGATTATTTAACGAGAACTATCTACGGAGGAAGGGTATCTCTTATAGTAGGTGTACTTGCTATGGTGCTTTCTACCATAATAGGTGTGGCCATAGGAACTATGAGCGGGTACTTTGGAGGATTTCTGGATAATGTGCTTATGAGAATAGTGGACATAATATCCTCTATACCTTGGATGATTTTAGTTACTGTGGTGAGTATATTCCTAAGGCCAGGACTTCAGGCGATAATACTGGTTATAGGTCTTTTCAGCTGGATGGAGATAGCTAGACTTGTTAGAGCAGAGACCTTGTCTATAAAAGAAAGAGAATATGTGCTTTATTCCATATCTACAGGTGAGCGTTCAAGAAATATAATATTTAGGCACATAATACCATCTATATTTCCTACAATAATAGTGGCAGCTACCTCAAGCATTGCTAATGCCATAATGACGGAATCCTCCTTGAGCTTCTTAGGTATAGGCATTCAGCAGCCTATGGCTTCTTGGGGAAGTCTCCTTCAGAATGCTCAGGCTAATCTTCAAAATGCTCCTTATATGGCAATACTTCCAGGACTTTTCATAGTTATTACTATTTATTCCTTTAATAAGCTTGGGGATGTACTTAGAGCCTTTGTTGAGCCTAAAACTGTTACGGATAAGAGGTGATAAATTTGGACAACATATTAGAAGTAAAAAATTTAAAGACAACTTTTTATAATAGAGGAACTGAGGTTCAGGCGGTAAGAGGAGTAAGCTTTCATGTAGAGAATAAAGAAATTCTAGGAGTAGTAGGAGAGTCCGGCAGCGGTAAAAGTGTTATGATGAAATCAATTTTAGGTATATTACCTCAAAGCGCTAAGCTGGAAGCTGGTGAAATACTATTTGAGAATGAGAATATCCTCTCCTTAGCTTCAAAGGAAAAAAGAAAGCTTAAGGGAAATAAAATTTCTATGATATTTCAGGATCCTATGACAGCTCTTAATCCACTAAAGAAAATAGGCTTCCATTTAGAAGAGGTTATAAGACGACATAAAAATGTGAGTAAAAAAGAAGGTAGAAAATTAGCGGTGGAAATGCTGAAAAGCGTTGGAATCCCCATGGCTGAAAAAAGATTAGAACAATATCCTCATGAATTTAGCGGAGGTATGAGACAAAGGGTGCTTATTGCTATGGCCCTGGTTTCAAACCCTAAGCTTCTTATAGCGGATGAACCTACTACAGCTCTTGACGTCACTATTCAAGCTCAAATATTGGAGCTTCTGAAGAAATTAAAAGAAGAAAAAGATATGTCGGTAGTGCTAATAACTCATGACCTGGGAGTAGTGGCAAGCCTTTGCACTAGAATAATAGTAATGTATGCAGGAATGATAATGGAAGAAGGAACCGTAGAAGAAATATTTTATTCGCCTAAGCATCCTTACACTAAGGCGCTTTTAAATTCTATTCCTAAATTGGATGGGGATGATGATAGATTGGAGCCTATAAAAGGCACAGCCCCTTCTCTCATGGAGCCTCCAAAAGGATGTCCTTTTGCAGAGAGATGCAGTTTTGCTTCAGAAAAGTGTTTTTCAAGCATGCCGGAGAATAAGAAATTTACTGCTACGCATCAGTCCAGATGTTTTTTAGCGGAGGAGGGAGTATAAAGCTATGAGCAATAATGAAAAAGAATTTATTTCTGTAAAAAACCTGAAAAAGTATTTTTCAGCTAAAGGATTTTTCGGAAACAGCAATAAATTTATAAGAGCGGTGGATGATGTATCTTTTCATATAAATAAAGGAGAGACCTTTGGTCTAGTAGGGGAATCTGGCTGCGGGAAGTCAACCTTAGGAAGAACTATTACGAGATTATATGACATTACGGATGGAGAAATAATTTTTGACGGAAAAGCTATAGGAAAATTAAATAAAAAAGAATTGACGCCGTATTATAAGAGAATGCAGGTTATATTCCAGGATCCATATTCCTCCTTGAATCCATATATGAATGTGGCTGAGATAATAGATGAACCATTGAAAATTCATACTAAGCTTACAAAAGGTGAAAGAGTGGATAAAATAGAAGCAATATTAGCTAAAGTGGGCATGAAAAAAAGTGATATGGAGAAATTTCCTCACGAATTTAGCGGAGGACAGAGGCAGAGAATAGGAATAGCAAGAGCTTTGTCTATAGAACCGGATTTCGTGCTTTGCGATGAACCTGTTTCAGCATTGGATGTTTCCATTCAGGCTCAGGTAATAAATATGCTGGAGGATTTGCAAAAGGATATGGGACTAACCTATCTTTTCGTGGCTCATGATTTATCAGTAGTTAAGCATATTTCAGATAGAATTGGGGTAATGTATCTTGGTAAGCTTGTTGAAATTTCAAACAGCAAAGATATTTACAAAAATCCCCTTCATCCATATACTAAAGTACTGCTTTCCTCCATACCAATACCAGATCCTATAAAGGCTAAAAGCGCTGAAAGGCAGATATTGCAAGGAGACTTGCCTAGTCCAATGGATATGCCAAAGGGCTGCAGATTTCAAAGCAGGTGCCCATATGCTACTGAAAAATGCAGGGAAATTGAACCTGAATTAAAGGAAGTAGAGAGAGGACATTCAGTGGCCTGTCACTTATATTAATGAATATTTAAATTCAGTGTAAAGATTAATACTGACTTAAGACAGAGTTGATATTAATAAATTTGGTATAATTAGCAATTACAATAATAAATATGGTATAATAATTATTATTATATAAAAAAGGATGATGAATTTATGAAAGCTTATGAAAGTTACAAAATAAAGGATATGGTGCTTAAAAATAGAATAGTTATGCCGCCTATGTGCATGTATTCTGCAGATAGTACGGGTAAGGTGAATGCTTTTCACTTTATCCATTATGCAACCAGAGCTATTGGAGGCGTTGGACTAGTGATAGTAGAGGCTACAGGGGTAGCAGAAAATGGCAGAATATCAGATAAGGATTTGGGTATATGGTCCGATGAACACATAGAGGGGTTTAAAAGCTTGGTAGAAGAGGTTAAAAAACATGGAGCTAAGATAGCTATACAGTTAAACCACGGAGGAAGAAAATATGAAGGTAAAGTTTCTCCTTTAGTAGCTCCAAGTTCAATAGCCTTTGATGCAAATAGCGCTATCCCAAAGGAACTTACAAAAGAGGAGATAAGAGATATAGTTAAAAGCTTTAAGTCAGCAGCTGAAAGGGCTCTTAAAGCTGGCTTTGATGCTATAGAGATACATGGAGCTCATGGATATCTTATAAGTGAGTTTTTATCTCCAATTTCTAATAAAAGAACGGATGAATATGGAGGAAGCACTGAAAACAGAAGCAGATTTCTAAAGGAAGTGCTTCAGGCAGTAAGCGAAGTTTGGCCAAAGGAAAAACCTATATTACTTAGAATATCCGCCAGCGATTTTAGAGAAGATGGAATGACTCCAGAAGAGATGGCAGAAATTATAAAAGGCGTAAAACAGTATATAGATATAGTTCATGTAAGCGCAGGAGGAGTAGCACCAGCACATATAAGTTTATATCCAGGCTATCAGGTAAAATTCTCTGAAATCATTAAAGAAGAATGCAGTATACCAACCATAGCTGTAGGGCTTATAACGGATATAAATATGGTGGAAGAGATTCTTTCAAACGGCAGAGCGGACTTAGTTTCCCTTGGAAGAGAACTTCTAAGGAATCCATATTTACCAATATTAGCTGCAAAGGAGAAAAATATAGAGGTGGAACTTCCTGAGCAGTATAGAAGATCCTTTTAGAATATATTCTAATTATGAAGTGGCGAAAGCCACTTTTTTTGTGTTATAGGAATAGCAATATTTTTATTTAGGATGTATGTAAGGATTTTTTTCTTTTCCAAGGGAGCTTGTTATCAGACTTATAGGCACGGCAGAGATAAGCTTCAAGAGCTTTTTACCATTTACAAGCTTTGCAGAGCGTGCTTCATAAGCGGCATCATCCTTTAATATTGAAACAAAAAGAGCTAATAAAATAAGAGGAAGTGCATCTAGAATTAAGTTTGCCAGTACAGTTAAAAGTCCATGCAGCAGATTATTGCTAAACAGGCTACATAGAAAACCACCAAAGCTCCCTAGGTATACCTCAAGAAAATTACAGTTAGTCACAGCTACTATTATAGGAAGTATAAATATAGTAACAGCAGCTGCTATTATAAACTTAATTAAAGACAAATTATTTAAAGATTGATGTTTTCTTTCTATCATCAATTGTTGATCACCTCATACTAAAATATATTTCTAAAACAATGATATTCATTTAAATAATATTTAGAATAGGATTTTAAAAAATAATTTTATGCACAGGGATGTTGATTACATATTATTCTTTAAAGTACTCCATAATAAATGTATGAAAGCAATATATTCATTATGGAGGGCTATAAAATGGAAAGTGATAAGCCTATATCTTCTGATTTGAATATAAACATAGATCAGCTTACTGAGAAATTTAGGGAATGTCCAGATATAATGAATAAAAAAATTATATTCAAGGATGGAAGGAAAGGCTGCTTTTTTTATTTAAAAGGTTTTGTTAATATTGGTTTAATCCAAAGAGATTTTGTTAAACCTCTATTGTCGATATGCATCAGTGAAATATCTGACAATGAGCTAGTTGACTATCTGCCCATATTTAATACCTCTGTAGCTTATGAAATTGATGCAGCAGTTACAGCCGTATTGAAGGGTAAAACAGTTTTATTTATTGATAAATTAAATTATTCAATAGTATGCGATTTGACTGATATCGACAAGAGAAACATTAGTGAGCCGGAGGGGGAGAAGAATGTCCGCGGGCCTCATGAAGGTTTCATTGAAAGCCTTGAAACTAATATTTCAATAGTAAGGAGAAAAATTAAGGATAGTAATCTTAAATTCAAAAACTTAGAGCTGGGTACAAAAACTAAGCAGACAGTATCTATTTGTTATATTGAAGGCATAGCAAATACTGAGATGCTTAATGAGCTTTTTTCTAAAATAAACAAAATAAATACTGACGGATTGATGGCTATTGGGTACATCGAACAGTATATATCAAGTTCGCCAAATTCTCCATTTCCTCAATATATGGCTACAGAGAGACCTGATAAAGCGGTTGCTGCATTACTTGAAGGAAGGCTTGTTGTGTTAATGGAAGGAACTCCCTTTGTTCTAATAGCGCCTGTTTCTTTATGGTCTTTTCTTCAGGCCTTAGATGATTATAGCACAAAATGGATGCTTGGAAGCTTTGTACGATTGATTAGAATACTATCTGTTTTGGTTGCAGTATTGCTTCCTTCATTATACGTAGCTGTTACCACCTTTCAATATTATATTGTGCCCTTAAATCTACTTGTACCATTAGCCGTTTCGAGAACTCAGGTGGCTTTTCCACCTGTAGTGGAGGCTTTGGTTATGGAGTTTACTATAGAGATGATCAGAGAGGCATCTATAAGGCTTCCTACTTATTTAGCTACTACAATTGGCGTGGTAGGCGGTATAATAATCGGTCAAGCTGCAGTTAATGCCGGCATTGTAAGCAGTTTGTTTATTATTGTTGTAGCAGTTACAGCTATGGCTTCCTATGTGGTTCCAATTTATGATTTTGGATTAGCCATACGATTATTTAGATTCCTGCTTTTGATACTTGCCTCTGCATTTGGTATTATTGGCATTATTGTGGGGATTGCGTTCCTCACAGCACATTTACTGTCTTTAGAATCTTTAGGTCAGCCATATGTAGCACCGATACAGCCAATTAAAATTAAAGACCTCAAAGACTCTATAATAAGGGCGCCTTTAGGGTATATGGAAAACAGGCCAAGTGATGCAAAGCCCTTAAAGAAGAAGAGAGGAAGTAATTGATTGAGTGAGAAATTAAACCAAATTACATCTAAACAATTGATATCCTTTATTATATCCTCTCAAATAGGTTTGGGTATAATTACTTTGCCTTCTATTTTAGCTAAAGAAATAGGACACGATGGCTGGATTTCGGTGCTTTTATCAGGATTGGCAGCTATTATGATTATTTTTCCCATAATGAAGCTATTGAATAGATTCCCAGGTAAGTCAATTTTGGATATCAACACTATCCTTTATGGAAAAATTATTGGCAGCATTTTAAATTTGATTTTTATAATTTACCTATTAGCCTCCGCTGGTATAAGTTCAAGGAGCTTTGGCGAACTTATTAATATAATAATCCTTCAAGACACACCACAGCTGGTATCATACCTTCTAATTATGTCTCCTACGCTTTATTTTGCAGCAAAGGGATTGAAGGTTATATGCAGATTCGATAATTTGTTATATTTTGCACATATACTTATTATTTTGCCATTGCTGCTTGTTATAAAACATGTTAGATTTACATATTTGCAGCCTGTTTTGCAACCAGGATTTCTTGAAGTGATTAAAGCTGTGCCTTGTACAATATATTCATTTCTTGGGTTTGAATTAATTACAATATTCTATCCCAATGTAACAAATAAAGAGCATACCAAGAGACATGTGATATCTGGAATAGCATATGTAATGATGTATTTTATAATAATTACTGCTTTTTCCGTACTGTTATTCGGTGAAGATAAATTAAAATTGATAGTATTTCCTATTTTTTATATTGAGGAGGCCACAAGGGTTCCAATAATCGAAAGGCTGGATTTGTTTTTTATAATGGTTTGGGTTCCCACCATGGCAGCGTCAGTAAGGGCTTACTTTTTTTCTTCATATTATTGCTTAACAAAGGTATTTCATGTGGAAAGGACAAAGATGTTAATAGCCATAGTTATGATCATTACAGTGATAATTGGAAGAATTCCGCGAAATTTTGAAAGTCTGTTTGATTACATGGGGTATAATTCAGTATTTGGAATGATAAATATTGGCATTATTTTGCTGTCATTTTTAATTTCCTGCACTAAAAAGAGAGTGTGAGATATATGAAAAAATTCTTTGCCTTATTTTTAATAATGACATTGCTTCTGGAAGGCTGCTGGGATCAGAAGGTGTATGAAAAAACAGGTTTTATATTGCAGGTGGGAATAGAAGCCAGCAGTAAAGATAATAATCTTCTAATATCCTATTCTGATCCTGTGGTAGAACCGGACTCTAAGGAGCAGGTAGAGGTTATCTATAGCGATGAAGAGAATTTGCTAAGAGAATTTAGGGAGGATTCTAGAAAAATTTCAGCAAAATTGTTGGAGGGTGGTAAAATACAGCAGGTACTAATTTCATCCTCCTTGGCTGAGAAAGGTATAAATAATCTGCTGGAAGTCTTTGAACGTGAACCTACAATACCCGTAATCGCCCGTTTAGTTATTACAGATGGAAGCCCAAAAGAGTTAATAGAGAAAGCTCAAACTTTTGGAGATAAACCTAGACCAGCCTTCTATGTGCATCAATTAATAGACAATAATATAGCAGAGTCTTATGTTCCTCAAATGGAGATTTCTCAATTTACTACACAATACTATTCACCAGGATTAGATCCTATAGTACCGCTAGTAAAATTAGAATTTCATAAAGGTAAAGGTATCGAAGTAGAAGGAGCAGCTCTTTTTTCCAGTGATAAAATGGTGGGAAAGATTAATACCTGGGAAACTGTACTTTTAATATCGATGATGGGAAAATTAAAGAGCTCTGTATACATAAATAAATCCATAGCTGATCCTGGTTATAATAATGGTAAAAGAGGATGTGCTTTTAATATTAGCAAAGCTAAAAGAAAATTAAAGGTTCAAGTGGTGAACAATGCACCAGTGGTGAATATTTCCTTAAAATTTAATGGAGTAATGAAAGAGCTTTACTGGAATGGTATTAAAGATCTATCAAGTCAGAAAAGCATTGAAAACTTATTAGCCAATGAGATTAAAAAAAATTGTGAGCATATAATAGAATATACTAAAAGCGTAAGATGCGATTGCTTAGGCATAGGAGACTATGTCAGAGCAAAATATAACCCTTATTGGCAGAAAATAGAATGGAATGATGTTTATCCCTTTGTAAAGTTTAATATCGATGTTAACGTAAATATAACTAATTATGGAGTTATACATTGAGCAAACAAATAAAGGCTATGTTACGAAAACACGGCCTTTATAATATAGTTTATTATTTGAATATCTTAACTCTTTGATCTATAGGAAGGAAAGCTTTTTCTCCAGCTGGACTAGTTGCTTTTCCGAAAGGCATCTCGCCCCTTAGCTTCCAGTTAGCAGGAATGTTCCATTTTGCTTTAACTTCATCATCTATTAGAGGATTGTAATGCTGAAGAGAAGCTCCAAGTCCTTCTGCAGATAGTGCATTCCATACATTTATCTGAAGCATACCTGAAGACTGCTCTGACCATACAGGGAAGTTATCCTTGTAAAGTGCAAATTGTTCCTGAAGTCCTTTTACTACACTTTCATCCTCGAAGAATAAAATTGTTCCATAACCGCTTTTGAAGGAATTTATTTTATCCTCTGTTTGAGCGAAGGCTTCTGCTGGAACTATTTTTCTTAAAGCGTCTTTCGCTATTTCCCAAAGGGCATCATGCTCCTTACCTAATAAAACTACAGCTCTTGAGCTCTGAGAGTTAAAAGCTGAAGGAGTATTATTTACTGCGAATTCAACTACTTCCTTTATTCTTTCATCACTTACTGTGATTTCCTTGCTAAGTCCATAGATTGTTCTTCTTTCTTTTATTACTTCATAAAGATCTTTTGACATATTAATTCACCTCATTAAAATATTTTTTATATATAATTATGTTTTGTTAGTCGATAACTATTAGTAACTTTATATTTATATAATACATTAGTTAATATAAAAAGTCAACTGATAATTATAATTAATTGTGCAAAATTTTTTCTACAAAATTTTCAAAACAAATTTACAAATAATGCTGTTACTTTGCTTTCATATCCAGACCTTCTATAAAATTAACGAAGGCTTTAGTGATATTCATTTCTAAACAACTTTCCTGGTATAGCATCCAAGTATGCCTCATGAGGGGAGAATTATTTCTATCTTTTAAAGTTATTATGTTAAGCTCTTTTGAGTTCTCTATAAGAGCGCTAGGAAGAATTCCATAGCCTAGACCATTCTCTACCATAGCCCTGCAGGTATCAGATTGGTCAACCTCTATGCTTACTGTTGGAGGCTCAGAATAATTAGCTGTCCACCAGGCGTCAATCATATTTTTTAGAATTGGATCGCTGGTATAGCTTACTCTTGGCAGTTTGGGAAGTATGTTTATGTCTATTTTATTTTTTGAGGCTATGCATATGTTTTCTTTTGAAAGCAAATAACTCCTTCCGTTCCAGCTGAAATCACCACGCACAAAAGCTATATGAACACTGTTATTGTAGACTAGCTTGAATATATCGCTGCTCCAGCCGGTGATTATATTAAAATCTACATTGGGGTATTTTTCTTTAAACGACCTAAGCAAAACAGGAAGCTTAGATTTTGCAAAAAATTTAGAAACTCCTAATTTAAGAACACCGCAAATATTTCCGTTCATATTTATTATGTTTTCTTTAATGGTTTCCAATTTATTTAGCATCTCTTCTGCACACTTCGCTAGATATTCACCCTCCGCAGTAAATTGAATCCCCTTGCTTTGTCTTATAACTATCTTAACTCCAAACTCAGCTTCCATTACTTGTAATCTCTTAGTGAGAGCAGGCTGAGAAATAAATAAAGTTTTAGCAGCTTTGGTTATATTTTTTTCTTTGTGCAATGCATTTAAAATGCACCAATCTCTATCATCCATTTATATTCTCCTAAAACCATAACTTTTAGTTATGCCTAATCATATAAATTTTTAATTTTATTTATATCTCTAATTATATTATATTTATTATTGCTGCAAAACTAATGAGGAGTTGAATTAATGAAAAAAATTATAAGAATTTTAAAAGATGATATTTTTCCTGCTTTAAAGCACAGAAATTTTAGATATTTTTGGTTTGGTCAGTGCATATCCCTGCTGGGAACCTGGACTCAAAGAACTGCGGAAGCTTGGCTTGTATATAGCTTAACTAATTCTCCGCTGCTTCTAGGCTTATTAGGAGTGTTCCAATTTGGTCCATCCCTTGCATTCTCTTTATTTGCAGGAGTTTTAGTGGATAGGTTTCCAAAAAGAAAGCTGCTGCTTATAACTCAATTTGCTTTTATGTTCCACTCTTTAGCCTTATCATTACTAGTGCTTTCTGGCAGGGTTAGGTACTGGCATGTAGTTTTATTAGCTCTGATATTTGGACTATCTCAAGCTCTAGATATGCCGTCTAGACAAGCTTTTGTAGTTGAGCTTGTAGGAAAAAAGGATTTGATGAATGCTATTTCCTTGAATTCCACCATTGTCAATTTAGCTAAGATTGTGGGACCAGCTGTTGCTGGTATATTAATGATTAAATTAGGTGTAGGCGTATGCTTTCTTGTAAATTCAATAAGCTTTTTACCTGTTATTTATGGAATATACAAAATTACAGCTAATGGCATAAACAATAGAGGTAAGAAATTAACCATAATCAAGGATATAAGCGAGGGCGTAAAGTATATTTTAAATAATGAAACCTTGCTATTCACCTGTATTTTTATGCTGATAGTATGCACCTTTTCAGCAAACTCTGAAGTGATAATACCTATTTTTGCAAAGGATGTGTTAAGCGGAGGTATAAACGGGTATACATTTTTGCTATCCGCCCTGGGGATAGGTGCTTTCATAGGAGCCATATGCATGGCAGTCAGAAGCAGAAGAGGACCTAAGAAATTTATACTTATAGCTGATACTCTTCTTGTTTCAATAGTACAAATTTCTATACATTTTATTAAAAGCTATTACTTTATAGCATTTATGATTTTATTCATAGGATTTTTCTATATGACCTTTTTAAATATGAGCAATTCTACCTTGCAGATTAATTCTTCCAACGAATATAGGGGAAGAGTAATGAGTGTATATACTCTTTTAAATGTAGGAACAACTCCTATAGGAAATGCTTTTTCGGGAGCTATAATGGAAAGGCTTGGCTCGAATATGGGATATACCATTTGCGGAATTTTTACTTTGGTTCCCGCAATCATTGTTTTACTAGCTATGAGTAAAAGAAAAGGTAGGGTTGTTTAACTAAAGGAATGTTTTAAATCAGTGTAAAAATTAACACTGATTTAAAACAGAGCCTAATAAAAATGGACAGATTATTATTAGCTTAATTTCAATATAGTCACAGAAGCACTTACAGCGGTATTTGGTTTACCTCCGCCAGCCAAACCATTAGAAAGAGTAACAGCACCTCCGCTGAAATTAACGAGGGTAATATTAACAGGTGGTGAGGATACATTAACGATAGCTTCTCCAAAAACTTGTGAATTACCGCTTCTTGAATTATAGGTCAGAGATTGAACGACTGATCCTCCTACGGCTATAGCCCATTCACCTCCGCCTCCAGTAGCAACAGAAACTTCAAAGCTTATAAGATAACTACCAATGTCAGTTAAGGTAATTGTAGAAGTTCCGGTAGTGAATGAAATTGGAGCTAATGTTGAAGGAGAATCAAAAACTACGGCTGCATTATCGGCGACAGATTGGGCTGTAGTGGAGTAGATATATGCGAATGCGGATAATCCACTACCTGAGGGGCCACTAGGGCCAGTAGGACCAGTGAAACCGGTAGGGCCAGTAGGGCCGGTGAAACCGGTAGGGCCAGTAGGGCCGGTGAAACCAGTAGGACCAGTAGGTCCGGTAATACCGCTGACTCCAGTAGGACAAACATTACAGAGTATCAGAGTATTGTCAGCATTTGTAAAATTGCATGTTTTATCACAAAAATGAGAACTCATTTACAGTTAGCCTCCTTTTTCTTTGCTAGTAAATAGTAAAATGAAAATTTACTATACTTCATAATATTGAGAAATGATAAATTTTGATTATAATTTATTTTAAGGAGGTGTTGAAAAATCACATACCAATTGTAATTACAATAAAAATCGCCAGCAACCTCTAGGGGCACTGGCGAATAGTAATGGTGTAATTATTCTTTTATTATATTTTAAATTTATTTACAGACTTTTCCAAGTTTCTAGCAAGTTCCATTAATTCATTGGCATGAGAATTAATAAGCTGTGTAGAACTTAATTGTTCCTGTGTAGAAGCGGAAACTTGTTCTGTGGAAGCAGAAGATTCTTCAGAAGCTGCTGCTATGTTAGTCATGATGTTAACAATATCCTCTTTCTTTTTAGACATCACTATAGTATGTTCTGATATATCATTCATTTTTGATATTAAGGACTTTACTATAGTAGATATATCATCAAAAAGTGCTCCTGTTTCTTCTACAGATTTGCTTCGTTCCTGTACTATTTTTTCTGAAGTTTTCATATTTTCAACAGCAGTTTTTGACTGCTCTTGCATTTCTGCTATTAGAATACTTATATCATGAGCCGCAGCAGAGGATTGCTCAGAAAGCGCTCTGACCTCATCAGCTACTACTGCAAATCCTTTTCCGGCCTCACCAGCTCTGGAAGCTTCTATTGCTGCATTTAATGCAAGCAAATTGGTCTGTTGAGTAATCTCCTCTATTTTATCTATTATTACATTTATTTTTAAGGCACTTTCATTAAAGCTGTTTATGGAGCTACTTACTTTAGAGGCTGACAAATTATTTTCTTCATTTTTTTGTATTAAAAGTTTAACTGTATTAATGCCTTTGTCTGCAGTTTCATTAGCAGTAACAGATATGTTTTTCATTTCTTCTGCAGTTTTAGAAACTATGTCTATTTTTTCAGCTAAATCATTTACTTTTGAAGAGCCATTTACAGTTTGTCTAGCTTGATCTTCAGCACCTTTTGCTACTTCTTCAATAGCCTTTGCTACTTCATCAGTAGCATCAGAAACTTCGGAGGTTATTCTAACTAAAGAATCTGAAGATTCTACTACAATTTTATTGGAGCTGCTTATATCTGTTATTAAAGCACTTATGCCTTTAATCATGTTATTAAAGCTCTTACCTATTTGTCCAAATTCATCGTGTCTGCTTAATATTTTTCCTTCCAATAAGGAGGTACTCAAATCCCCGCCAGCGGCAGAATCTATTTTTTTAGATACATATTTTAAAGGCTTTGTTATATAATTTGATACTGTAAAGGAGGCAGCTAATGCAATAATCAACGCTAACACTGCAAGTATGATAAGCACTTTGATTAGAGAATTTACAATCTTGAATGCATTAGAGGAACTTGTCTCTACAATTATTCCCCAATTAGCTCCGCTAATACCGTTCATAGGAGCATAAGTAGTTAAAAGTAAGGTACCTTTATTCAAATATTCTTCTGTACCAGACTGCTTCTTTAGAACTTTTTGAACAGGAACTAAAGAAGAAAAACTAGAAAGCTTAGATACTAAACTTTTGTCTGGATGGGCTATTACCTTTCCAGTGTTATCAACAATATAAGCTTGCCCACTAAAACCTTTTAATGCATTTGCAACTATATCACTAAAAATAGCTAGGCTAACATTGGCTGATAGCACTCCCACCATATTTCCATCTTTTTTTATGGGAGCGTAACATACAACTATTGGCTTATTTGAAGTTTTGGACATTAACACATCTGAAAATCCACTTTTACCTTGAATTCCTGATTTGAAATAATCTCTGTCAGATCTGTCAGAAAGCTTGTCTTTACCTTGAGAATTATAAACTTGAAATCCATTTGGAGCTATTACGCCAAAATCTTCGAGAATAGGATTTTGTTTTGATACCTCTTTAAGCAAAGAATCAATGGTTTCAAAGTTCATGCTTTCAATTTCAGAAGAAACCGAAAGTGAATTAACAAGACTTTGAATTTTATCCAACGTACCTACAGTTTGCTTTTCAATTAAATCTTTCTGAAACTGCTGGGTGGAGAAAGCATTGTTTTTATATTGCTTAAAGTCGGTGATGCCAAGATATGTTCCAGAAATGACTAACGGAATCAGCATTAAAATAACAATTACAATAGTAAGTTTGGTCCTAAAACTCTTAAATTTCATAAAGTAAGTCCTCCTAGTGAAAATATAGTTTGTCTATTACTACTAATATTCGACATAAAAACAAACAACTTTAATGCATCATATAAAAATTGCACCTTTCAAAGCTTAGTATAAATAGGCTTTGAGAGGTGCAATAAAGATTTGTAATATTTACTAGGATTTATTAAAAAATTTCATTACTAAGGCTAATAGACCGGAGGTTATTAAAGGACCTACGGGAACTCCTCCAAGGAATGCTGCAGCAGCCACCGCCCCTAGAATAAGAGCTGGCATAACATCACCATGCCCTTGCAGGGTAAGATATCTCAATCCTAAACCGCTCAAATATGTGGTGAAAAAAGACAACAAAATAGCTGCGATACCGATGCTAGAGGTGAGAGTAGATTTTATGCTTAATGCCTTAATACTGCCGTTAGCAATAGGAATCATTATAGCCATTATAAGTAGTACTAGTCCCCAAAACATACCGCTTTTATCTAGTATAGGGAATACTATATTTTCAACATGAAGCAGTTTTAATATTAAAAGTATTGAGGTAGCTATTGCTACGGAATCTGCTTTGCCGAATATAGACGCTGCTAGAATTATTAAAAGTATAATATTTGTCTCCAAAGGCATCATCCTTAAAAATCATTTTGTTGTATATATTATATGAAAAAAATATTGATAGGTTACTTTATAAAAGTTCTATATTATCTCTATTTGATACATTTTTTAAAGCGTTTCTTGTGTCAAAAATAAATTTTGAATTTTGCTGTATAAAATTATAATCAAATAGTCTGTGATTGGTTATTAAAATTACCAGATCAGCCTTCTGTAAGGCTTCCTTATTTAAAGTTATACTAGTATATTCTGCACCTTTATATCTATAGCTAGAAATATATGGGTCACAGTAGCTAACCTTTGCACCTTCGCTATTTAAGGCTTCTATTATTTTAAGCGCTGGACTTTCTCTGTAGTCATTAATATCGTTTTTATATGCAATGCCAAGTATCAAAATATTTGAATCTCTTAAAGAAAGATTAAATTTATTTAAGATATGATTGGTTCTATCTACTATATAGCGCGGCATATAATCATTTATCTGCCCTGAAGTTTCTATCATTCTTGCATGGTAGCCATACTCCTTTGTTTTCCAGGATAGATAGTAGGGATCTAAAGGAATACAATGTCCTCCAAGCCCTGGACCAGGATAGAAGGGAGTGAAACCATAGGGCTTAGTTTTAGCAGCGTCTATAACCTCCCAAATATTTATATTCATCTTGTGACAGATTATAGCCATTTCATTAATGAGACCGATATTTATATTTCTATAGGTATTTTCTAAAATTTTTTCCATTTCAGCCACCTTAGCAGAAGATACTTTATAGGTTTCACTCTTTAGAATATTTCTATAAAATTCATCGGCTACTTCTGTACTTTCAGAAGCTAGCCCTCCAATAATCTTGGGAGTATTGCTAGTTTTATATTGGGTATTCCCAGGATCTACTCTTTCAGGAGAAAAGGCTAAGAAAAAATCTTGTTCTGGTTTTAGCATTGTATGAGATTCTAAAATAGGTAATACTAGCTCTTCCGTAGTTCCGGGGTAGGTTGTACTTTCAAGCACAATAAGCATATCTGCATGAATATAATTATTAATAGATTCCGCAGCAGCCTTTATATAGCTGATATTAGGCTGCTCATATATGTCCAAAGGGGTAGGAACACATATGAGCACTATGTCCACATCCTTAAGAAGCTGAAAATCGGCATAAGCCTTTAGTAAATGGCTCCTTACTATTGTGTTGAATTCATCATTATTAATATCATCTATATAATTAATTCCATTATTTATCATGGATACCTTATTCTCATCAACATCAAGACCTAATACTTGATAACCACTTTTTGCAATTTCCACTGCCATTGGAAGTCCCACGTAGCCTAAACCTATAACCCCTACAATGGCAGTTTTATTTTGTATTTTATATAATAAATTTTCTTTACTTGTCAATGTTAGAGACCTCCTTATATATAGCATCATAATAAATATTTTATGTATTTAAGATGAAATAGTGATATATAAATATACAAAACAAAAATGTGGTAACAAAAAAGAAAATAAAAAATAATATATATTAATGTAGAAATATTCTACGTTAATAATTAACCAAAGTAAAAGGAGATGTATATAATGCCAAGTTTTGATACACCAACCAATGGAAGCTTAAGAAGAGTAGCTTATACAGGAACTATACAGGGACGTACTACAGGATATCTTACAGCTGGCTTCAATGTTACAGGAACCTATAGAGGAACCCAGTTTTTCTCTAGAACTTTACCAATATCAAATACTACACTCACCGCAGCTAACTATCATGGAACTTTAAATATATCAATAATTCCTCAATTGTATGGAAGCGACACAGCTACTGCAACCTTTGGATTAGATTACTAGGCGTTAGATAAAGATATAGAGCCGTTTATGGCTCTATATTCTAAAACAAAAGAAAGAAGAGGTTAATATGGGAAATGTTATAATATTTGCAAATAAAACAATTTCTATAACCAATGAATTTCCAAACAAAAATATAAATGAGGGAGATATAATAGTAGGTAATAGAGCTAAGTATAATTATTATAGCTATATTTTCTTTGATATTTCTCCCATACCTCAAAATGCAATTATAAAACATGCTGATTTAGTCCTTTTTAAAACAGATAATTTTTATGATGACTGCCGTAAGGTATTTGGAGTATGCAGTATATCAGATTATTTCAGCACCTATACTACCTATAATAATAGACCTAATACAATTGATGTTGTAACTAGCAGTTTTTATCCGTTAACACGTGAAGTGTCTATTTCTGCAAATGTTAGTCGAATAGTTTCTTTATGGAACAATAATCCTTGTATGAATGCAGGTGGAATAATGCTATACCCTAAGAGTAGAGATGTACTTTGTAAATTTGGGTCGGCTATAAATAAAAACCAGTATATCATACCATTTTTGAAGATATGTTATGATATTGAAAATACTAGTTGCAATTGCAGCAGATGTATTCCTAACGTAAATCCTTATATAAGAGATATAAGGGTAACGGGCACTGTGGCAGCTCACAGCATATATGATTTAGCAGTAAATTTGGAAGTGGAAAGAGGAAACACGGGCTGCATTAATAATTACTATGTAGCAAAAGAATATGATAACTTATCAAATGGAAATACAATGCATGTAGATGAAAACTTTAATTTAGCAATAATACCGCCCACAAGTCCTGGTGATAAGGAAAATGTAGTTCTTTATGGAGCGTATAGAGCTTGAGAAGCTACCTCATAATAAATTATGAAGTAGCATTTTTATTAAGCTTTTAATATTTCAAGGGCCTCAAGGTCATATAATCTATATTGAATTATTGAATTCAATACCTGTTCTTTGGCCAGATCTATATAACCATATTTAAAATAGAGCTTCCCTAAACTGAGAAAGGTAGAATTATCATTTACTAAGGTTAATAAATTTACTGCGGATTTGAGTTCATCAAACTTTTCATTAATAAGAAAGAGTTCAAGAATCTCAATTATTATGCTCATATATTCGTCGTCAGAGGTTTTGCTTAATTCGCCACTTGGAGGCTCATTGTTCAGTAATTTTAATAATTGGCGGCATGCATTTATTTCTTTGCTTTCTGGCAAAGTACTCATTAGTTTTTTAGCTTCCTCGTAATCTGGTAAGAGAATATAACTTAGCACCTGATAAAAAGCAGCAAATGAGTAAATAGGACTTCTTTTATCTACAGAATTGGCAGAGATGCATGCTGTCAATTGCTTAGTTCTTATGAGATTTTTCATTTTTAATAAAATTAGGTTATCAGAAAATATGTGATTTTCTTCACAAGCCTGTATATACTCCAATGAGTATTCATAGTAATCTAGATTGAAAAAAAGATTTGCCAGCAATATAGAATCGGCACCGAAGTCCTTTGCTATGGCATCTATTTTTTGCTTTAAAGCTTCATCACTATAGTTTTGCTTCTTTAGCAGATAGGCTATATGGTATATGGGGGTGGAAAAATCTTTTTTGCTTTTCATAGCTTCTATATAATATTTATAGGAATTTTCGTAGTCATTGAGCTCAAAATAAACATTGGCTAATTCATATAGAGCTCTAAAATCTCCTGTGCCATATAGAAATCTCTGTTCTGGAGGCGCTTCGCCTAATTCAATGCATTTTTTCAAGGCTTCAATTTCACAGGTAGGCTTGTTAAGTTCCTTAAAAATTACTGCTTTAAAGTAATATAAATCAGTACATTTTGGAAAATAGCTTAATCCAATAGAGATGAATTTAAGAGCCTCCTCATAATTTTTAAGAAGATAGTTAGAATGAACTAGTTTTATTAAAAGAATAGAGCTATAGCCTCTGGAAGCCTCAAAATATTCATAGCTTTTATAGTAGCATTCCAGGGCTTTTTCTGGATTAGACAAGGCAGAATATTCATTTCCTAAATTAAAATATGCGAAGCCATATTCAGGATATTTTTTAATCTGTTCCTTTAGAATTGCCATATTTCTTTCTCTCTTGTTCTTTTCATAAATAGCTTTGTTTAAATAGCCATAGTGGTGTATTTTTACTTTATCATAGATAAAGCTTGCCTCATTATTTGGATATACAATTTGATTGTGAATTTCCCCTTCATAGTGTATTCCTCTATGATTTTTGAAAAGCCTTGGGTTTAGATTGATAGTAATATTATTTTCATCAACGTAATCTCCGGTATAGCTTAGGGTTTGAAAGAAATATATTCCATCTTCTCTTAGGTCGCTGCTTAAAAATTCTATTAGATTTTTTTTATCTTCTGGAAAGATTTCGTCATCAGCATCCATAACTAATATCCAATCCTTGGTAGCATATTTCAAAGACTCATTTCTAGCAGCACTGAAATTATTAATCCAAGGGAAAATATGAACTTCAGCTCCAAAGCTTTTACAGATATCTATAGTATTGTCAGTAGATCCCGTATCAACTATTATAAGTTCGTCCCATAAACCCTCTATGCTTTTTAGACAAGTTGGAAGGTAAGCTTCTTCGTTTTTAACCATCATGCAAACACTTAATTTATTGTTCATGCTTATTTCTCCTTTGCTTTGAAAACATTATTAGCATATAAACACATGAATATACAAAATAATTATATTTTTCCATATATAATATGCAGGTTATTAAAAAGAGTAAACAAAGTTTATATAAAAAATATAATGATATAGAATAAAGTTTTATGTAATCATATTGTAAGGAGAAGACCTATGAAGAAAAAAATTGTGTTTTTTGATAAGGGCGATGATAAATTCATTTGGGATATAATAAATGAACTATCTTTAGAATATGAAACTCGCCATATAAAGGTTACAGATTTAAAACAGATAGATGCTGCTATGGATTGGGCTGATATATGCTGGTTTGAGTGGTGTGATGAGCTTTTAATATATGCTAGTCAAAAGGAAGCTTGCAAAAATAAAAAAGTCATTTGTAGAATACATGGGTATGAGGTATATACACAATATATAAGAAGTGTGAATTGGGGGAATGTAGATGATTTAATAATTGTAGCTCCTCATATAAGAAGAATATTTGAGGAAAACACCCGAGATATAGATAAAACTGGCTTGAATATAACCACTATATTTTGTGGTATAAACGAAAAGTCTTATCCCATAAAAACAAGAAAACCAGGCTTTAACTTAGGATATTTGGGATATATAAATTTTAAGAAGAATTTACCATTAACCTTTGATATACTAAAAAAATTAAATTCTATAGATAAGCGATATAAATTATTGTTAGCAGGAGAATTTCAAGATCCAAGGACTTTAAGCTATCTGCTGTATTTTATAAAAGAGAACAATTTGCAAAGCAATGTGTCATTCAATGGATGGCAAAATTATGAGAATAAGCTTAAGTGGTTTGACAATATAGACTATATGGTGATATCAAGCATTGATGAGGGAATATGTTTTGCAGCAGCGGAGGCAATGTGCAGTGGAATAAAGCCTGTGCTTCATAATTGTGAAGGTATCAAAGATCACTATGATAAAAAATATATTTTTAGTACCTTAGAGGATGCTGTGGATATGATTTTATCTAAGGAATATGATTCTCAGGGATACAGGGATTTCATTATTAATAATTATAGTATGGAAAAGGAATATAGAGCTATAAAAAATATACTGGAGGAGAAAGCATGAAAATACTTTATATAAATGTTATAGAACAAAATGCTGGCTGGGGAGCTGAATATTTTATCAATGAAGAATTTAAAAAGGCTGGGCATGAAACCATAACTTTGGATTATAGAAAATATAGAAATATTCTTGGCGAAAAGCTCTTGAAGGCAGGAGATTTTGATGTATTGCTTCTCCAAAGGGGAGATGGCTTTCCCTTAGAACTTCTAAAAGCAGTAAATAGGCCTAAATTTTTTTGGGCATCTGAATTAATTGCTAGAAATAGGGATCAGGATGTTTTGCTTAATTCTGGGGAGTTCAGTCATATTTTTGTGCATAGCGATAACTGCAAAAAGCTTGCAAAGCAATATTTTAATGGAGTAGAGGAGGCCCGGTTATCTACTCTTATTAATGGATTTTGTCCTAAAGTTTTTTCACCAATTAAGGATATAACTAAAACAATAGATATTTTATTTGTAGGCAATATTACAGAAAGAAGAAGGAAAATTATTAATGAACTTAAAAGCAAATTTAATATCATAGAATCCCAGTCAGCATATGGCATGGATATGAATTTATTATTGAACAAAGCTAAGATAGTATTAAATATTCACGCAGAAGAATTTTTAGATACAGAAACAAGAGTTTTTGAGACCTTGGGCAGCGGAGCATTCTTAATAAGTGAAACTTTAGCTTCTGAAAATTCATTTATAGCAGGAAAACATTATGTTGAAGCAGAAATAGGAAATGTTGAAGCCATGATTAAAAAAATTGAATACTATTTAGCTCATGAAGAGGAAAGAGATAAAATAGCACTGGAAGGGCATGAAGAGGCAGTGAAAAATCATACCTATGAAAAAAGAGCAGAGTATATAGCCAGTTTAATGAAAGCTTTCGTTACTAAAGAAAACTTAAGGATTCCGGCAGTGAATGAATATGCTGTAAATGAATATATAAAGAATAAGAAAGCAAATGGGATAACAGTAACCTATGAGCAGGTGAATGCTATAGGTGATTTTTTTAAGAATTATCAGGGCTTTAGAAATGCATATAGCTGTTCAAAGGTTACTAATATTGATGAAAATATTTGTGAGGCTGTAAAACAGTATTTATTTCAAAATAGAAAGCTTGGGTTATATTATTTTGAGAAAGACGTTCCACCACAAAAATATATGAGGCAGTATATTTTAGAGAAATTTTCCCAAGTAAGAAAAGAATCACGCATATTAGAAATAGGACCTGGGAATAATCCTATATTTTTAAAGAGTGAATATAAAAATTGGATTGGAATAGATAAAAATTGGAACGGCAGAGCTATAAGATTTAGAGATAGAGTATGGGGAGAAAATAAATATGATGAAAGCAGCATTTTTTCTGGAGGATGGGAAAATATATCCGAGGTATGCAGTAACAATGGAATAGATTATAAATTTGATCTTATTTGCAGCTCCCATTCCTATGAGCATACTTTTACACCGATTCAATCTCTCATAGAAGCCAGTAAAATGCTGAAGTCGGGAGGAATATTAGTACTATTTGTTCCAGATGGCTTTTCTGATGATCCTAATACCAAAGATCCCACTCATACAATATATGCTGTTCCTGAAATGATAGAAGAATTTTTTAAATTTGCAGGAGATTACAGGCATATAAATATAGAGCCCTTTAGACCTGACAGTGATTTAGTTATAACAGCGGTAAAGCTATAAAAGAAGATACAAGATAAGGCAGAGGAGTGCGTTATCTTGTATTTTCTACAATTAAAATATATGCAAGCTTATAAATATTTATTGGTTATTATTAATATGGATTTAATAGGAAATTTTAATCTGCTTTTGGATTATTTAATAAATCGTTAATTTTAGAGCATATTTTAGGCCAATAAAAATTGTCATAAGCAAATTGTTGAGCAGGTAAGCAGTTATTTTCCAATAGATATTCGTTTGTACAATATTTTATCAGTAGCATTGCCAAAGTATTTGCGCTGCCAATAGGGAAAATCTCTCCGTATTTATTGTTGTCAGTAATATCTAAAGCAGAAATTACATCTGAGGTTAATATAAAACAGCCATTTTTTTGAGCTTCAATCATTGAAATTCCAAAGCTTTCTAGCTTTGAGGTTTGACAATATATTTTAGCTTTCCTATATTCCTCATCTAGAACTTTCTTATCTCCAATAAAGCCAGTGAGTATAACTCTATCTTTAAGAGAAGGGTTTTCTGAAAAAAATTTAAGCAGATAAGATTTAAAGCTTTCATCAATAGTACCTATTAGCTTAAGCTTCCAGTCTGGTATAAAAGAGGCTGCAAATTTAAATGCTTCTAGGAGTATCTCATGTGACTTTAGATAGAAGCCGATTCGCCCAGCAGTGCAGATGATATTTTCTTTTTCATAATAATTGGCTTCTTGGTGATTACTAATATCATAAAATCCGTTAGGAAGGTACTCTACTTTTATTTTCCAGTGATTATTTAAATATTCGTATAGATACTTTGTTTCTACGGTTATGAGATCGCACAGTTGCAAAATTTCAATTTGTTGAGGAGTTAAATTATAATTTAATATATTAATGTTTGCATCTAGTTTTAAATAAATCTTTCCTCTTGGATTTAAGGATTTATAGGTTTGTATCCAAACCAGAGAACGCTGAAGAAAATGAAATATATGCAGTACAGCTATATTCTTGGCATTTTTTTTTATATAATTATTGCCATCAATTAAATCATTGTCTGTATTTTCAAGAAAGTCTAGGTTGAGTCCTAAAACCTCTTTATTTAAGTAAGGGTAACTGCCGTTTTTATAGCATACGATTTTGGAATTGTAATTAAAATATTTATGCATTAAAAATGGAATCATACCCACATCTTTTGTAAGATGCACATTTTCGGTTTCAGGGAAGAGAGTAACAAATAGCTTTCCTCTGTTTTTGGTGTATTCGCCAGATGGTTCAACAGGTACAATGCTTTCCTTAATGGGTTCAGCTTTGGAGGCGCTAATAATATACTGGTATACTGAAAATTGATATTTATTAGCTTCATTACTTAAAATAGCTAAAGAATTAATAAAATCTATGTCTTCATTAGTAGATACAAGCAAGTTTGTGTTACATTGAAGAATATTGTAACCACAATTTTTAAACATAGAAATAATTTGATTATAGGTAAAAAATCTTAGGTGAGTTTTATCTAAAATACCTGCATCTACGTAATTCCAGTTTCCATTTAAAAGATCTCTTATTACTGAATAATGCATAACATTAGGTATACTGGCTAGTATATTTCCATCATGCTTTAAATATTTTTTTATATTTGTTAATACCTGCCATGGATTTAATAAGTGTTCAAGTACATCGGCAAATATGATGTAGTCAAAATAGTTTTCTTCGTAAGCTAATTCTTCTTTCTCTATATTAGAATTTTTTATATCTGCAATTAATGAAGATATTTTTGTTGTATTGCTGTTTAATTCTATACCGAAGAGCTCTGCATTTTTGTAATGATTTTTTATTTCTAAGAGAGTGCCTCCGCAGGCACAACCTATTTCTAAAACCTTTAAAGCTGCATTTTTATCAGCTTTAATTAAATTTATTATGTCTCCTCTTATGAAGGTAGAGTAATTTGCATCGAAGCCCCATTTATCTTCAAACTTTTTCTTGTTTAATTGAAATACATTATAGAACATATCTCCTGTGCTTCCAAAGGAAGCACTTCCATAATGGTGAATAAAAACATCTCTACAAAGCAGCAATTTATAGCCTGCCAGCCTTATTCTAAGAGAATAGTCGTCATCTTCAAAGTTTCCTGGTGTAAAAAGTTCATCTAAATAGCCTACTTTTTCCACAACTTCTTTTTTTATAAGCATACAAAAACCTATGAGCAGCAAACGTTCATCCCAAATACCTTTATTGGTTAAATTATTTTTTTGTGCAAATTCAATCATTTCAGCATCATTGCTATAGCTTACGGGTATGCTCTGGTAATAAGAGCAATAGTTAGATACAGCTCCTACAGCACCTATTTTATCTGAACTGTAGAGAGCATCTAAAAGATTTTCCAGCCAATGCGGAGTGACTATTACATCATTATTTAAAAGCAATATGTTATCTCCAGTAGAATTTTCTATTCCTAGATTACACCCCTTTGGAAAGCCTAAATTGTCATCATTAAAAATAGTTATTAAATCCTTTTGCGATTTTAACCATTCCACTGTTCCGTCTGTGGAATTATTATCTACAATAATAATTTCATAGGTTGTTTCCTGAGTATATTTTTTGATACTGTCTAGGCACTTTTTAGTATAAGCTAATTGATTATAGGTTAGTATTATTATGCTAGTTTTCATTAGTGCTCCTTTCTAAAACAATACTGATATTTTCATAGTATGCAAGGCTTAGAGCACTGTTACTTTTGACTCATAAGAATGAGCCGATTTTTTAAAATCTTTCGTGTATATAGGTTTCTCATAAGAGCCATCCACAAGAGTTTTACTGCTTTCAGTGGTTTTTAAAATGGTCATTTGACTCATATTGCCTATTAAGGAAGCGCCCTCATAGGTATTGAATTTGGGTATTATTTCTGATATCACAAGTCCCATTTCTCTAAAATAATTTTGCAGGCTTAAATCAAAATCTGGAGATTTATGCCCATATGATAAAAATATAGTAGAAGAGGAATCCCTATTTAACCCTTCTAAGCCCCTTGAAAGAAACAGCTTAATTCCTGGCAGAGTATAAGGAGGATCAGTAAATAAGCAGTTATAATTATTTACTAAGTCTTTATTTAGAGAATCTCTCAGATCAGATTTTATACAGGTTATGGGAAGTTTAAATTCTTCAGCTATATGGGATATAGTATCTAAAATTCTCTCATCTATATCCACCACGCATATAGAGCTCTTACAATTAGAAATGCTTCCATACAGTTTCTTCAATAAAAGTCCTAGGGCTACGCTTATAAAATCATCATCTCCAATGCACAATATATTCTTTCCTATTAAGCCAGAGTATTTAAGGCAGAGGATAGCTCTTTTAAGGGCAGTTTCTGCAGTGCATTTTGACTGATCTATAGTTACATCAGCACTTGGCCTTTGCTGTAATATTATCCTTAAATCTTCAAGCACGTCCTGAACATAGCTAAAATCATCTATGGAACTATTTAATAAATTGTCGTATAGTTTTATATTCAAATCATAAAAGCCAAACTCTTTTTCGATAAGATTTTTTCCAATAGAAGTGAGCCTTACCCCTCTATCTTGAACAGCCAAACCAAGCTTGACGGCCTCCTTTTTTATGGCGGCAGTTAAGGGCAGGGGAAGCAGGTTATTTCTGGAGAGCTCTTTTGTAGAAATTCCTTCACAGAGATATATGTTTATAAGAGTGTTCTGTATTACTTGTTTTCCTTCTTTAAGTTCCATGTTTTCATAAATTTTATCGATATAATTAAGCATGCAAATCTCCTTTTTGTACAAAATTTGTGGTTTTGATTTCAAAAAAGAAGCTAACCATGCTGAATATGCAGCTTTATCATTAGATTAGGCATCATATCAATTATTAAAAAAATGCAAAACAAAAAAGGCTATATAAACTCGAAGTCAATACAGCCTTTAAATTCAAATAGTTAATATTAATAAAACACGCTAAATACATGTAAATACTAAAAGGTTGAATGATGTTTATACTCTAATGAGTATCTTACAAAAACACAATTAACAAGCCTTTCAAATTAAGACTTAATAATTCTGAATTATAAGATCAGCTATTCAGTTGGTTAGCTTAAAACTACCTCGCTCATAAAACATTCTCCTTTCGTATTACAAAGGTTTATATGGTAAGTATAACATTAAATTACAGCAAGTGCAATTAATTATTTCAGTTTTCTTTATCAAATTTTTCCAATAGATTATGATTAAGCACATCATCAGAGTACTCTAGCATTTTGTCGGCATAATCTCGTTTAGTTTTATTCTCCTGAGTTTCACTTAACAAAGCTCCGGTTTTAACATCATAGTACTTATTATACTGAGATAGATAGAAAATGTTTCCGTCCGTAAAGGAGCCATTTCTAAGAATAACAGTATCGTTAACAGGATTAAATAAGTCTTTTCCAAACATATATTTTGTAGGAAGATTATATAAGTTTGCTATAGTAGGATATAAGTCCATCTCCCCAGAGTAGTTATGATACACTCCGCTGTTTTGGTCGCCAGGGAAGTGCATTATCATAGGCACCTTTTGAAGCAATGCCCAATTAAGCTCGCTGCCCTGCATACCTAAAAATTTGTATAGATTCTTTTCTTCACTCTTAGGTATAGCATAGTGATCCCCATATAAGGCAATTATTGAATTTTTAGTTAGTCCTGCCTCATCTAATTCCTTTAAAAACATTCCTAATTGTTCGTCCGCATAATGTATGCTTTTTAAATAGTCACCAAGCAGGCTTCCGTCGTATTCTCCCACATTAAAGTCACCGTAATGCTTTGTGTCATCGAAAGGGAAGTGACTGCTAAGGGTTACAAGAAAGCTATAAAAGGGCTGCTTTTGCTTTTTTAATATATCTACAGATTGATTTAGAAATGACTTATCGCTAAGCCCCATACCCACTATTTCGTCCAGCTTAAAACTGCTTTGCCCATAGAAGGTATCAAAGCCCTCAGCTTTGTTCATAACGCTCCTATTCCAAAAGTCTTCCTTAAAGCCGTGAAGAGCAATACTAGTATAACCCTTATCGTCAAGGGCTTTTGGAAGTGAATTAAACTGATTTCCGCAGTATAGGTAAGCCGCAGCTCCTGCAGCTGCAGGGTAAACCGAATTATTAGTCATGAGCTCTGCATCAGAGGTATTACCTCCAGCTACCTGATAAAAATAATTATCAAAATAAGCACTCTTTTTAAGCCATGCATTCAAATTAGGTGTTATCTCTTGACCATTTATAGATCTGTTTATCACAAACTGCTGAAGAGCTTCAACCTGAATAATAATAAGATTTTTGCCTTCACCAGTTCCTTTTAATTTAGGATTTTCTGAGGTGGTGGTATTGCTGGCGAAGAATTTCTTTAGTTCATTTTCTTTGTCTGCAGAAAGCTTAGTGCCTTTCTGTATAGCTCTTGAGATAGAATTGTAGGTGTCAAGTACATGAAAGTTCAGATTACCTAGATGCTCCGCAATATAAATTCTATTGTACATTGTGGTAATAAGATTAGGCTGCTCTACAGAAAGCTTATATATATAATTGGCATCGCCGCCTGCGCCTATTAAAAGCAAAACTGCAAAGCTTATAAGCCTTAACTTTAAAGTGTTATCTTTTTCAGGCATTATTTTATAAATAAGCTTAGGAATAATAATAAAATCTAAAAAGAACAACAGGTATTTTATTTTGAACAGACTAATGACGCTGGCTTTTACAGGGCCTAGAAGCATACCATTTTGTATTACAGGTATGGAAAGAATATCTCTATAATATCCAAAGTAAACTGTATCCGAAACTATTAGAATAGATAGTAAGACATCAACTATATAGAGAAACAAAGTCCTATATTTCTTTTTAAATAGGAGAGCTATAGAACAAATAACTATCAAGGAAGTAAATACAGGCGGGTATAGGGAGGAAGCCGAAAAATAATTTTCCTGAATTATACTTCCGTATACAAGGAATTTTATAGACATAATTATTATGAATAACAACAGATCAATATTATTTAAAAGTACATTTTTTAGCTTTTTCATATACAATCTCCTAGTGGTTTTCTAAGTTTATATTTTTGGTTCTGCTTCAAAAGTATAAACCGAATTTGTGTATAAAACAATAACAAACTATGAATAAAGTATTATGGATTAACTATGATTCCTTTGGTTTTCTTTTACACAAGGCAGCGTAGGCAAGGGCAGTTAACGGAATAGTAAACACAAGTCCAAGACTTCCGCAGATAGATTTCAGTATTTCAGAAGCAAATAAGTCCTGATCTAATATTCTGCTGATAGTCATATTGTAAGAAGATATCAACAAAAGGGTGTAGATAGCTCCGCCTGCATAGGCAAGTATTAGAGTGTTGGCCATGGATCCCATTATATCCTTACCTACATTCATTCCAGAAGTAAATAGGCTTTTAAAACTTGTCTCGTTATTGTTTAGGGCTATTTCATTCATGGAAGAGGCTATAGAAATGCTTACGTCCATTACAGCTCCCAGAGCCCCCATAAGAATTCCCGCAAATAACAGGCCTCTGTAATCAAAATTAGAATTTTGAGAAGTGAATATGAGCATCTGAAGTTCATCATCGCTAAAGCCTTTTAATTTCATATTGTAAATAAAATAAAGGGCTATTATTCCAGAAAGAACAACCCCTGAGCAGGTACCTATAATTGCAGCTAAAGTCTTTTTGTTTTTTCCGCTTATTATTATAAGATTCAATATGCTTATGCCTATGCACAGCACCACGGACACCGCTACTGGATTAAACCCAGCTAAAATGAGAGGAAGAAGGAGCTTTAATACAGCAAAACCTGTTATAACAAGAGAAAGCAGGGACTTTAGACCTTTCTTGCCGCCAATAAAAATTACAGCTGCAGCAAATACGAATATAAGAAAGTATAGCTGCCGATATTTTACTATTTCGTATATGTAGGCGCTTTTTATATTTGCTTTATTGTCTTCTTGTATGCTTACTAGCACCTCATCATTTTTTTCTACAAAATTTTCTCTAGAACCACTTTCGCTTTTAATATTTTCATTTACGATATTTTGTACTGTAATGATTTCATTCTTATGAGCACCGTCCAATATTTTAATTTTTACATTTGAGTAATTTTGAGAGCCTTTACTTGAGCTGTCAGCACTGCCTATTACTCTTGCATGTACTAAATCTCCAGAGGATGTATCTATAAAATCTGGAAGTATCGATATTATCAATACTCCCACGATTAACAATAATGGAATCATTATCTTCAGCTTCATATGTTTCATTTAAATACATCCTCCTAGAAAGTATTGCAGTAAATTATCTATAGATCAGAAAATTCTATTTTTAATTTTTCATCATCAGGACTTACATTGAAGGCAATACTATTATTCTCCAATTCACATTTGGTTATGATAGGCAATACTATAGTGAATTTTGTTCCCTTGCCATACTCACTCTCTACCTTAATAGTGCCGTTATGAAGCTCAACTAAGGATTTTACTAAGGAAAGCCCTATTCCGCTTCCCTTATAGGAGGTGGAATTAACTTGAACAAATCTATCAAATATATTTTTCAACTTTTCTTCTTTAATTCCAATGCCTGTGTCTTCAAAGGTGAAGGTTACTAAATCTTCAGAAGCCGAAATCTTTACCCAAATTTGAGCGCCTGCATTAGAAAATTTAGTGGCATTAGATAAAAGATTTAATACTATTCTTTCAATCTTATCAGTATCCATGCACATATAAAGCTCCTCTACATTCGTATCAAAGCAGAGAGTTATTCCCTTGCTTTCTATATAGTTTGAAGCAGAGAGAGCGGTATTTTCAACTACTTGTACTATATTTTGAAGACTGAAATTAGGCTTAAGATAGCCAGAGTCTATTTTAGAAATATCTATAGTATTATTAACTAATTTTACGAGTCTGTAGCAATTTTGTTTCATAACATTTATATGTCTATCAATTTCAGTTCCATCATAGGTTATTACCCCTCTATCTTTATAGAGCTTAAGCAGCTGAAGAGTACTCAAAATAATATTTAAAGGAGTTCTAAGCTCATGGGATATATTCGCAAAATGCTCGGTTCTTATTTTATCATAATTTGACATAGAGTCTACCATCTGATCCTTCTTCTGTATTTCTTCATAATAAATCTTAAGTTTAGCGGTAGTCTCTGACATTTGCCCAATTAGAGTAAGCATAAGGGAAAATATAAACAGAAGAAGTCCCCATTGGCTTATAAATTTAAAATCTGAGGTAACAACTGTATACCACCTTATTACATCTACTATGCATAAAAAACATAGAGCTATAAAGCTGTAAGATAAAAGATAATTAACTTTATCAGAAGCAGCATAAGTTTTTATGATGATTACCATAGTAATTATAGCTATTAATACAAGACATAGGTGGAAGGGAGCTAAAAAAGCAGCCAGCTGGAATATGCCTGTAATGTGCAATAGCAATGCTATAAAAGTATAACATAATATAAAGGCAAGCATAAAGTTTGTAACTTTTTTAAAGCTATTATTCAAGGTGTTCTTTAAGTAAAGCAATATCCATACAGGAATAAAAAACAATGAAAGTATGGAGGTATAGTACCAAAGCAGAGGGCAATTGATAAAAAGCTGCTTGATATTTTGAGTGCTCATAAACCATAGTCCCACAAATATTGAAGAGAATGCTATGTAAACTAGGGGCTTTTTACTTGAAGGAAGCTTTGATACAAAAGCTATTATTAGTGAGCATATACCCATGAATACAAATAAAGCAGACACCATTAAACTAATTATATCTTCTTTGAGTATTTTCATTATTATGCTGCTTTTTGTGTCCACTTCTGATCTTGCAATTACTCCATTGTTGAATTTGTTGTAAGAATACATTTTTATGTAGATAGTTTTACCGGAATAGTTTAAAGGCAAAGAGACAATGTGCCAAAGGCTAGCAACTGGAGTTTTATCATTTATGTTTTTTAAATCACCATAGTGGTATATTGATTTTCCATCTAAGTAAATTTCAAAAGCTTTATCATATGTACGAAGGAATAAACATTGATCTGTAAGATTGGATTTTGGTAAATCAGCTTTAAGCCAAAGTGCATTTACGGAATCACTAGGCGGCTTTTGCGGCGTAGAAAGTTCCTTCCAATTATAAGTGTCTTCTACTTCCAAAGGACTTTTCTGCAGCACGCTTTTCCAAGATAAAGTGCTGGCGGCATACTTCCATGTAATATTATTTTTCAAGTTTTTTTCAGAAGCATTTGTAGAATATATAAATAAAAAAGTAAGCAGAATAAAAATAAATATAAGTTTTTGCTTCATAGTATCACCTTTCAAATATTATTAAGTCCAATAAGCCTGCATAATTCGGAATGTAAATGAAAAATATAACAACATTGTACAATAAAAAAAGAGAATCGACAAATATATTTATGTTAATAATAAAAAATATATTGAAATAGACTAAATATGTCAGCAAATTAAAAAATATGATAAAAAGAGGCTATGTTTTAAGCATAACCTCTTATTTTTAATATATTATAAGGCTCTAGTTATGTGATCTCCTCGACACATATCTACAGCAAAGCCTGCTCTATTTATTCTTCCTTCTATGCAGCGTCTGCATTCTGCTGCTTCATCTCCAGTACATATTTTTCCATCATAAAGTGAATATTTAGCTCTCACATTTGTAGGAGATACATTTGGCATAACAACATTTGCCCCAGCTTTTATTCCTTTTTCTCTTCCAAGAGGATCAATACTGCCTAGTGCTGTGGTAGCAGGAAGCAATACCTCAGGGAGAAGCAAACGAATGATTGACAGCAGGAATACAGTAGCTTCCACAGTGCCGCCTTTAAACTCTCTAAGAGGAGTATCCTTATGAGGAATAAAAGGACCTATGCCTACCATATGAGGCTGAAGCTCTTTTAAAAATCTTAAGTCCTCCACATATATCTCATTTGTTTGATAAGGAAGGCCCACCATGAAGCCGGCTCCAACTTGATAGCCTATCTTTTTTAAATCATATAAACATCTTCTTCTGTTTTCAAAGCTCATTCCAGGGTGTAGTTTTTCATATAGTTCTTTATTAGCAGTTTCATGTCTCAAAAGGTATCTATCAGCGCCTGCATCATAATATTTTTTATAGGAGTCAAAAGATTTTTCACCTATAGACAACGTTATAGCTGCATCAGCAAATTCGGTTTTTATAGAAGAAACAATGTGGCAGATAATGTCATCTGTAAAAAAGGCATCTTCACCGCCTTGAAGTACAAAGGTTCTATAACCCAAATTGTAACCTATTTTGCAGCACTGCATAATTTGGTCTTTTGAAAGCCTGTATCTATCAGCATTATTATTGGCAGCTCTTATACCGCAATATTCGCAGGTTCTGCTGCAATAATTAGTGAATTCTAGGAGCCCTCGCATGAATACCTTATTTCCGTAGTGCTTCATCCTTACTTCATGAGCTTTAGCCATAAGATATTCTTTGCTTTCCGCATCTATATCATTGATCAATTCCAATAACTCTTCATCGGTAGCATTGCTTTCATTATATAGTTTATCTATTATATTTATGATTTTGGCATTAGGCATTAAATCACTTCCAATCAAATTATTTTATCAATATTCTCTTAAAACATATCCTGTTAGAATCATACCAATGAATAAAAAAACTTTCCCAAAGGAAAGCTTACAATAGAATATAATATCTTAATATAAAGGATATTACAGACAAGTATTGATAAACTTCCTTTCAGATCAGAGGTTTCTTTTCTGTTAGGCAGATTAAATAAATTTTGATAATAGCTAAATCACATATATTAACTCTATATTTAGCAATTATATATTATCAATACATAAGGGATTATGTCAAATGATTTGTCAGGCTTTGTTTTAAAGCAGAGTTGCTTTTTAATGCTACTTTAAAACATAGCCAATTAAGCAAAATAAAAGCTTAGATAAGTGAAGAAATTAACACTTACCTAAGCCTGAAATTAATCTATTTTATGAATCATAGGCTGCGCTTGCTTCGGTTCTTGAATCCTGCTCACCTACAACTAGCTTAAGCTTTTCTATTCTCTTTTCGCTGACACGCTCAATATTAAATATCAGATTTTCGTATTTAACAGTAGTATTTTCATTATCCTGAGGAATAGAACCTAAAAGCTCCAGCACGAAACCTCCTACGGTATCAGCATAGTCTGACTTCAGCTCAAGATTAAGAGCTTCATTGAGTTCATCGATAGGAAGGATACCATTTATAATGTAGCTGTTACTATCTATTTTCCTGATATCAGGTTCAATTTCATCATATTCGTCAAAGATATTTCCCATAACTTCCTCTATTAAGTCTTCTATGGTAACTATTCCTGAAAAACCACCGTACTCGTCAATAAGTATAGCCATATGGTTCTTTGTGTCTTGAAGCTCCTTAAATAGACTGTCTATGTTCTTGGTTTCAGGAACAAAATAAGGCTCTCTAAGCATTTTCCTTAAATTTATATTTTCAATTCCGTTATTTAAAGCTTCCATATAAAAGTCTTTTATGAACAGAATTCCTATTATATTATCAGAATCTTCTTCGTAAACAGGTATTCTAGAAAAGTTTTCAGCGAGAATATCTTTTTTTATTTCATCAATAGGATCATCTATATCTATCATAAAGGCATCTGTTCTAGGAGTCATTACTTCCTTAGCCAGTTTGTCATCAAATTCAAAAATACCATTGATCATATCTTTTTCTGTTTCATTTATTACACCGCGTTCTTGTCCAACTTCAATAAGAGATTTAATTTCCTCTTTTGAAAATTTCTCTTCCAGGTTTTCCACATTTATTCCCGTAAGTTTGATTAAAACATTGGTACAGCCAGACAATAACTTTATGAAAGGAGAAAGTATTTTACCCGTGAAAACAATAGGTTTTACCGTAAACATTGCTATTCGTTCTGAATGTTGCAGAGCTATTCTCTTTGGTAAAAGTTCACCAAGCACAAGTGTGAAGAAAGAAAGAACGATAGTTACTATTACAACAGATAAGCCTTCCCCATAGGGAACACCAGATTTTTTAAAAAAATCGGCCAGTTTATTAGATATTCCTGTTGTAGCAGATGCACTTGAAAAGAAACCAGCTAAAGTTATACCAACTTGTATAGTAGCTAAAAACTTGCTAGGTTCTTCTGTGAGTTTCTTTAATAGTTTGGCTTTTTTATTGCCATCTTCAGCCATGAGTCCAATCTTGTTTTTGTTGATTGAAACTATAGCCATTTCTGCTGCAGCAAAGAAAGCGTTGATAGCTAAAAGAAAAATAATGAGTAAAATACTACTATCAGGTCCAGAATCCATTAAAATACCACCTCAAATATAAAAAATTAATAAGTTTATAATATCATAAATTGCAAAATGTTTCAAATTGTCTATGTTTCAAAACACAGCGTAGCAATAATTATATTATGCAATTTACGAAATAATTATGTCTTTTTGCTGTAAGACTTTATTTTAAGTCCATTTTCTTTAGATTTCATTATAAATATGGTAACATAGGTTACTGAACTTTATAATAAAAACCAATATAATAGAAACATAGCCAAACATAAATAATGTGGGTACAGGAGTGATTAAAGTATGATTAGAAAAATTGTTGAGATAAAAGAAGAAAAATGCAACGGCTGCGGTCTTTGCGCTAAAGCTTGTCTAGAGGGAGCTATAAAAATAATAGATGGAAAAGCTAAACTCATAAGTGATGAATACTGTGATGGACTTGGAAACTGCCTTCCAGAATGCCCAACGGGAGCTATAAGCATAATAGAAAGAGAAGCTGTAGATTTTGATGAAGAGGCAGTGGAAGAGCTCAAAAAAGAAAACACAAACGAGCCTATCACAATGGCATGCGGATGTCCTGGTTCTGCGGCTAAGACCATAGAAAGAAAAAAAGTGAATTTTTCTTTGAAAAAAGAAGGTCAAGAGCCTGCAGAAAGAATGTCAGAATTAAGGCAGTGGCCTGTACAACTCAATCTTATAAATTCAAGAGCACCATATTTGCAGGGAGCCAATCTGCTGGTAGCAGCGGATTGTACTGCATACGCTTATGCAAATTTTCATGAGGATTTTATAAGAGATCATATAACAGTGATTGGATGTCCAAAACTTGATGATGTGGGATATTATAAAGAAAAACTTACAGATATAATAGCAAATAGCAATTTAAAAAGTATAACAGTGGTAAGGATGGAGGTGCCTTGCTGCGGAGGTATAGTAAATGCTGTGAAAACAGCTATGCTGCAGGCACAGATAATCGTTCCTTATAGGGAAGTAACCATTAGTACTGATGGAAGCATTATTTAAATAATAGTCTATGTTTTAAGAGAAGGTTGATAAAGGCATGCCATAGCATGGACTCCAAAGATAATATCAACATTTTAAAACATAGACGTACGTACTAAAGGAATGTTTTAAATAGGATAACATGTTTATTCATCATTACCAAGAAGTCTGCTTAAAAAGGACTTCTTGTTTTTTTTCATATTCTCCATATTATCAAAGGAATTTTTTAACTGTAGCAGCTGTTGATTTAAATTTGAAATTTTGAATTCAAGCTTATTTTTATCATCTTCGCTAATTTTTGTTTTATTCCTTAAAGAGCTTATTTCCATGTCTTTCGATTTTAACTTTTCCTCTAGAGCTGTATTCTTATTTTTTATAATTTTTATTTCTTTGGCATAAGTGTTTTTTTCTTCTATGCTTTTTTGAAGCTCGTATTCTAGTCTGGAAGCTTCTCTATTCTTTTGATCTAAAGCAAAACTAAGCTGAGAAATCTGATAATCCTTTTCGCTGAGCTGTTTTTTGCAAAAATATATCTTTTTATAAACATCATCAATTTGTTTTTTTATATCATCTAAATCCACATTAGGAGAGTACTCTTCAGCCTCATTAGTGTTAGGCTGTAATATCATATCTTTGGTGATATCTGGAGAAAACTCCTCTAAGGTAAACAAATCGGAATCCTCTAGCATATTCACATATACATACTCAGAAAAAACTTGTGAACTCTTATCTGCTACAGTATTACTGCATTCATAAGAAGCCTTTAGGATTTCTGCTTTTTCATTATAATCCTTTGAAGAAATGCTGCTGAAATTTTTACCATTGTCATCCGTAAATATATTAAATAATTTATTATCTAATACCCAGTATATCCAAAGTTTATTATCTATGATAGATATAAGGCAGGATTCTATTTTAGTTTTTTCAGTTAAGGTAATGGCAGGATTCCAGGAGTTTTCCCTACATCTGAGCTTTAAGCAGCAATAATGCTTTTGATCCTCTATGTAGGCTGCGTAGATAAAATTATCTTTGGTTATTATTGAAAAGTCTAGGAAGGCTGATGGGGATTTATCTATCACATAGAATTCGCTCCACATATTACTGCTTTTAAAAAATCTTCTATACCCTAAATAATTTTGAGCTTTATAATTTTGATAGAAAATTAAAATATTATCTTTGCTGTCCTTACATACATGAAAGGGATAAGCTTTAAGGGAAGTTACTATATCTAAAATTTTGGGTGAATTCCAGTATACACTTCCGATGCTGCTTTGATGAACTAGTACTGTTTCTTTAGAAGTGCTATTTTCCAGTATATAAAATATATGAATATCCTGTTCTTGAAATATAACCTTAAAAAACAATATGTTTAAATTTGTGTCATTAGAGTTGCCTGATAAAATAACCTTTTCGTTCCATTTTCCTTCAGTATATATGCTTAAGACTATTGAATTATTATTATCCACATAAAATACCTGCAGCTGCTCATCCTTCGATATGCAGGGATAAAAAGCTCTCTTGCAGGAGCTGCACACAGACTTTTTTTCTGACCATCTGTCATTATCCCATATTTGATATAGAATTCTGGATTTTTCGTCAAACATGAATCTCCATAAACAATTGTTTTTGTCCTTTATTATATAATAATTTTTATCAATAAACTCCATAGACTCACCTAAAAAAAATTCTTTTATATAAAGGTATGCATAAAACCTAGCATATAATACTAAATCCCAGAAAAATCAACTATTAAAAGATATTCCAAAAATTTCTGACATTAATCACACATATATTGTTAGTTACATACAATATTAATGAAAACAACTCATGCATATAGTGCATGTTTCTTTAGAAGGAAGTACATGATTAGATTTAAATCTAAGAAAATTTAATTATGTTCCTCCTAAAATTAGAAATTAATCCTTGCATCATTAAAGGAGGGTATGGAATGGAAAATTTCGACAGTGCATTTCAAGGACATAACAAAATCAAAGATGAATGTCTTATTGCTCTAAAAGTTTACGACCAATGCAGGCAACAGGATTGCTTAACTCCAAGCATACTTGGCCCATCCCGTTCAGCAGCTTCAGTTAATGCTAGTATTGGAAGTCCTGCGGGAACGCCTATTGCACCTAATGATATAATTACAGTTCCAGCAGATATAACTAACATCCGAGTATTAGGAGATAATATAACCATACAAGCGATAAATATTATTAGTGTAGAACCTAAAAGATTCACTAAAGATGGCTACTATGACGTTACAATAGAATTTGTGTTTAACTATGGAATTCAATTCTTTGCAGGTAGCACTACACCAGTAACAGTATATTTTTCAGATGGAACTACCAGTGATCATCTTCTTGCAGTAAGCAGATATACCAAAAAAGTTACTTTATTTGGTTCATGTACAGATAGTGTTGTAATATCTTCTAATTTATTTGCACAAAATACAAGTACATTACCAAATTTGCCTTATGTATTAGTTGAAGCTAAAGCTATACCATTAGCAGAAACTATTGACACAGGAATTAGTGGAAGAGTAGTTAATGTAACTATAGGCTTATTTACAATTATTAAATTGTTCAGACTTGTTAATCTATCCGTATTATCTACTGGATTCTGTAAGCCAAAATCCTGCATTAATGTTTCTACTAATCCATGTGAATATTTTAATAACCTTGATTTTCCATTTAATATTTTTGATCCACCACAAAAGGAGGATTTTTGCAGAGAAGATGAATTCAAACATTTAAGCGACTGTGATGAAGATACAGACTAAAAAATACGGAAGTAAGCATCGAAGAGTTTTTATAAATAATTTAGAAAATAAAGATAGGGTGTTCCCAAGCATAAAATTGGGACACCCTATTTTTAGTGTGATTTTAGAGAATCAAAAAAGGCATTGTTGTATATTATGGAAGGGTCATTAGGCTTAAAAACAGAAGCTTTTTTATTACAGCGAATAGATTCTTCTATATTACCTTTTTTATAATAGCATACACAAAGCTGTATCCAAGGGATGAAGTTCCAATAGTCGTAAAGAATAAAACCCCAGCTGTTTTCAGGAGGTTTTAAGGTGGTAGCAATTGTATACCAGTCTATTGCACGATCGTAATCCCCTTTGTTCAGATAGTATAAACCGAGTTCGCAGCAAATTTCTGCTCTTGGAGTATCAAATTGAAAGCTTTTAATCAAAGTATTCTTGGATTTTTCAAGTTCTTTTAATTCCTTATAACAGTTAGATAAATTGAAACAGGCACCTATTTTATCTTCTACCCATCCTTCTTTTAACTCTAAAAATTGCTGGAACTTATCTGATGCTTTTTCATATTCCTTAGAATAGTATAATTCTCTAGCATAATAATACAAATTTCTAGCACTGAAAGTTACACCGTCTGAAAGCATCTTTTCATATATTTTAAGGTTTCTTCCTGCTTCAGAAGGATGGACTTTTTTGTGAGTTACAGCTATATCTACATTCATTATCTGTCCGGTAGGGGATATATATTCATGTACACGATCTATCCATTTAAGATTGCTGGTACGTTTTATTATTCTCTCTCTAAAGTAGGAAAAATTAACATTTCCATTTTCGTCAAACCCCACATTATATTTTAGCATCATGATATCTGGAGCAGAATCTAAAGAGGCTTTTAAGTCTAGAAGTTTGATTTTATCCGCAGGTTCTATAATATCATCAGCATCCAGCCACATTATATAATCTTTTGTGGCTTTTGAAAAAGAGTAGTTTCTAGCAGCTGAGAAATCATAAATCCATTTAAAGTGATAAATCTCACAGTCATAGGCTTTTAGTAATTCAAGAGTATTATCTTTAGAGCCTGTATCTACAATTATTATCTCATCAGCAAGTTCCTTTACGGAATCTAAGCATCTTTCTATTACATCTTCCTCATTTCTTACAATCATGCACAGACTTAAGGTGAACATATTTAATCCTCCATATCATTTTATTTTAAAGATTTGCTTTAACAATCGTAAAGCTGCATCAATATCCTTTTAGAACATAGCTTTGCATGATACAAGGTATCATAAATATTAATGAAAACCTAAAATCGTGTCAATAATTAAGGTTATAGTACTTTAAATTTATAATTCTGTACAATTAGCCTTAGAATGTTGGTTACCGTTCTAAAGGCTTTTAAATACATGAATAATTAATACATCATCTGTTTAAAAAAACTAATAACGTATAGCTTTATTGGTTATTGATTTTTTAGGTTTTCATAATAGCCTATTTTAAAAACCCTCTGTATTATTGCAGAGGGTTTTAATTTTTTGGATTAATCTAATTTCTTAATAGTTAATTGGGCACCGACTGCTGGCGCTAAAGTAAGAGTAAGAGCGACTGCTGAGTTATTTCTTAAAGTAATAACATCTCCAGCCGCAAGAGTTAGTATTGCGCTTCCGAATAATTCGCCAGTAGTTATTAATGCCGCTATAGGAGTAGATGCATTAACAGTGCCATTTACAGCAATTGCAATTTGTGCGCCAATACCAGCAGTTATGCTAAGACCATAATTAATTTCATAGGTGCCAGCAGTTACTACAGTAACAGTGGTAGTACCTGCGGTATGAGTTATACCAGTTAGAGGACCATTGTTTGAAAACGGAATATCTGCTCCTCCTATTACAGTTGCATTAGCTAGTGTAGCGAGTTGATATACATAGCCGCTAGCTGCTAAACCAGCGCCGGTAGGACCAGTAGGACCGGTAACACCATTTAAGCCAGTAGCACCGGTAGGACCAGTAACACCATTTAAGCCAGTAGCACCGGTAGGACCAGTAACACCATTTAAGCCAGTAGCACCGGTAGGACCAGTAACACCATCTAAGCCAGTAGCGCCGGTAGGACCAGTA
>NZ_JACTOJ010000014.1:0-122529 GCF_032335695.1 Clostridium sp. 19966 | reverse complement strand
ATAGAAAAAGGGAAGAGCACGAAATATTTTACTAAATCGTGAAATGCTTCGTGCTCTATTTAGCATTTAGCTAAATTCTTCATGAAAAAGCGAAGCTTTTTCAGTGGCCTCGGCTATGATAGCTCACTTACTAATAATATAGATGGAATGCTGAAGAAGGGTTCTACAGGAGACGAGGTAAGGCGACTGCAGAGCATACTAATGTCATTGGGATATGATTTAGGAAGCTGCGGGGCAGATGGAATCTTTGGAAACAAAACATTAGCAGCAGTGAATGCTTTTCAGAGCAGCCATAACTTAGTAGTAGATGGGATAGTTGGACCTAAAACTTGGGGACAGCTGACTGACTCCTATACCTCAAAGAATGTAAGTATTCATGTGGTAGGAGAAAGAAGTGAAAAGCCTAGGAGGGAAGAGGACAAAAGCAGCGATGAAGAAAGAAATAAGCCTCAGCTATCACCAGTAACTATAAAAGCATGGGATGAAATGAATCAATCTTTGAGTAGTGAAGGTAATTTTATTGATCCTGGTATTGCTGATTTTTATAATGATATGTTTATAAAGCTAAATGGTGGACCTATAGATAGAGAAACTCTTTGGGATTATATTGATGGGATAAGTATGGGAGAATTAGGTACGAGCTTTAAATTAAGCAAAGATGTACTTACTGAATCTGAAAAGTTTCCGGGAGTAATAAAGAGTTTCTTTAAAAGTGAATCAAAAGCTAAAAGTATAGAGAAAAATGCAATTAAAGAAGAAGGTATTGCTACTAAGGGGGTAATTAAAGCTCCGATATCTCAGATGTCTAATGAGCAACTTGTTCAAGAAATAGCCACTAGAGCTAACAATAAAATAGGAGGAACAGGTAGTGTTGCGGGTACACTTAAGCATTCATATGCTAAAGAGCTATTAGATAGATATCAAAGTATCTTTGGTTATAGGGGATTGGAAACTGAAACATCATGGCTAAGAAGAAATTCAGCAAAATATGGAACGAAGGGAAGCGCTAGAATAGATGTTTTAGATACAATTAATAACACAGCTTATGACTATAAGTTTACAATCAATCCAGGAAGAGGGTTATCACAAAGTCAAATCAATAAAATATTTAGTAATGGACCTAACTATTTACAATATGTTAAGGAGGTAAACCCATGATGGGAGTGAAGATTACAACAACGATGAAGAAGAAAATCACAAATGATTGGAAAGAATTGTATCCATCAATGGAGATTTATAAACCAATGTGGCTAATGAATATTTTGGGACCTTTAGCAGTAGGCGTATTATTACATATTAAATCAGATAAAGATAGATATATTCCAACATTACATGTTCATAATTTAGCTGAGGAGTTTCCAACTGTTTCATTAGGAATTGAGATAACAGATAATAACAAGTATATTTCCACAATAAGTCCGGAAGGTAAGTATAAAGATATATCAATGTCATTGACATCAAAGGCGATAATACCTTTAGAGGGAGATATTGATATAAATTTGATAATAGATAATTTAACAAAATATTGCGATAGTTTGCCTGATGGTCCTAAATTAGAAGTATTTAAGTATATGCTATATGTAGCAGGATGGAGTGGAGAAGGGGCAATAATAAGTGAAGTGGAAAGATATATTAAAAGTAAAACTTCTCTTTTCCAAGTTGATATCCTTGGGAGAAGTGGAGGAGTAGATAACTGGTTTAAGAAACTTAAGGAATCTACACAAGATACAGAGAAATTAAGAAAAACTGTTAATCAACAAATCATTGAATTGAAACTAGATAAATTACCAGTAAGAAATATAATATGAAAATTGTAAATGGTGAAAAAGTAAACCCATACATCAATATTTTTCCTGATATTTTTCAAGAATGTATTGATGGAATTAGTGATTTTGATGATAAACTAAAAAATAAAAGTGTGGGAGATGGATTTATTGATGTATATCTTGATTTATTAGCATAACATTATTGTGATGCTGCTATATTAGAATTTGTATTAAACTCTGATATAACTAAATCGAAGCAGTATTTTTATTTGTCCAGTAAAATTCAAAAATATATTTTTTTAAAATATGATGATAAAAGCATTAAGGTATCTCCATCTTTTATAACAATGAACAAATATATTAAAATACTAACAGCTGGTGAAGTAGGACAACATATGAATTTTATTCATGGAAAGGCACAATGGAATCCAAAATGGATGGGGTGGATAGATAATAATCCAGATGCTACGCGAAAAGATATATATCAGTTTGCGGGAAAAATGATGGATGACTATGGTTTAAGTAGTTATAAAATTCATCAATATGGAAAATAAGGATAGAAGAAGGAACATATGAATTTAATTAAACTTATTGAAGAAGTAAAGGATAGGGTTAATCTCACAAATAAAATTGAAGTGAATGAAACGATAGAAAATTCTAAGGTTTCTGCAGATGAGTTAAAGAAAATAGAAAGTTATATAGGAATAGAATTTCCTTATACTTTGAGAGAACTTTATTTAAACTATGCAAGTCAAGTTAGATTTTCATGGACAACGGAGGAAAATATATTCGGAAAACAATGTAAGAATGGAAGAATAAATATTTTATCTCCTAGAAAAATAGAAGAAATGTATTCAGATATGAAATCAACTGTAGATGAATTTATAAATTGTGAAGAAGAAAATGAAGGCTTAAAGGCACTGGTAGATGACTGGATACATTGGATACCGATAATAACTTTCCCCAATGGTGATGCATTTTGTATAGACAAAAGAAGTAGTAATAAACCTGTAGTATTGTTAGAACATGACGTAATGTATGGAGGTCCTAATTTACATGGATTGAAAATAGCAACAAATTTTGATGTACTAATGCAAAATTGGACAAGGATAAATTTTGTTGATATCTATGATTGGTCATTAGTTGTAAATGAAGATGGTATAGATTTAACAAAAACTATTTTTGATAGTATGCTAGGAAGAAAACAAGCTCAATGATATTTTTATTGATTGTGTTAAGTGGGATTTATTAGGAGCAATAATGGAATATGCATATAAAGAATGTAAAAATAGGCCAACATTCTTCTTAAATATGTTATCAATATACGAAGGAGGAAATTTCCCTTGTGGATGGGAAGGCAATTGGCCACAAGGAGAGTTAATTGTATTTTAGGATATATTTTATTTGAAAATTTATCTAAAATTTACGACACAACGCTAATAATGCAGCGATAAAAGATTAAAATGAACTAGCTGAAAAACGAGTGGCTAGTTCATTGATTTTTACAAGTAATAAAATAATTATAAGAATTGAAAATAATAAATCTTACCGATAAAATTGAAAAATATACAATTAGCTACGAGAATGAAAGTAAAGCCCAGAAGATTCATATGATAGGTAATTGTAGAACAGACATAAAATATTAACTTAGAGTAAGTAATTCATATTTTATAGATATTATATTAAATTTAGTCAAGCAACTATTATTTATAACTATAAGTTAACAAGCTTTTTATTACATACTAATAAGCATACACTATCCAAGGCAAGTGTTCACACTTATGTTGAATAAAAGCTAGAAAGTCATTAAATTCTCCAGTGGTAAAATTATCTTTATCAACAATAGCAGCTATAGATATTCCAGCCATTAGTATAAATAAGTTTTCCGTATCAATCATTTTTGATAACTGAGAGTAATCTAGTTTTAGAGAGGAGCGAGAAGAAGTAATCTCTAAATTAGAAGCATAAAAACTGATAGTTAACTTTGGAGAGTCTCCATAAATATGATTATAATTTTTATAAATTTTATTTACTTTTGATATATATCCTTTGAAAAACTTAAACACAAAGATTACTAGTAAAAAAGAAAATAGAATGTTGTCAAAGTTTATTCCTTCCAAGACATAACCACAAATATTGAATATAGCTATAAAAATACTTATTACTAAACTAAAATTAAAACACGATATTTTTTGTTATATATTTTATATAGAGCATGGCCTGCTTCTTTTAGAACCTTTTTTGTAATGGTGATCTGATTTTGAAATATTGGCATAATACAATGACATCTTCTGATAAATATGATAAATTAATTATAACATATTATGTAAAAAAATGTTTTTGATAACACAGCAAAATAATAAATAAAGGTTCTGTATTAAATGGGGGATGGTTTTTACACTATTTAATACACAGCCTAGATAAAAAGGTGATAGCATGGATATAAAATCAATAACAGCAGAAAATAGAAATCAAATAAATGAATTTTTAATTTATCACTGGTTTTCTACAGATATGGCGGTAAGAGGAGAGCTAGTAGATATGAGAACTCTAGCTGGCTTTATAGCCTATGAGAGAGAGAACATAGTTGGATTAGTTATGTATCAAATTGTGGACAAAGAATGTGAAATCATGTCTTTAGATAGCTTGAAAGAGGGGAAAGGGATAGGTACAAGCCTAGTGGACAAGGTGATAGAGAAATCAACTGAATTGGGCTGTAGAAGAATAAAGCTTATAACTACCAATGATAATATAAAAGCTATAAAATTCTATCAAAGACGGGGCTTTGATATGGTTAATTTATACATCAATGCGGTGGTTGCTTCTAGAAAGCTGAAGCCTTCCATTCCTATGATAGGCGATTTTGGGATACCAATAAAGCATGAAATAGAATTTGAGAAGAAAATTAAATAATATTTTTAGGAGAGAGTATATTGGGTAAAAAATCATTAAATTTATACAGTGCAAAATATATTAACATTGAATATGAAAAGAGATACAGGCTTAAAAAAATAGGATTAAGTGTAGGAGCAATAATAATTGTAGCCATCATAATAATCAGTGCAGCTTTTATAAAACAAGAAAAAATAAACGGACAAAAAATAAAAAGCATTATTGAGACAGTGGATATAACTCTAAATCAAAATGATTCTTTTTCTCTTCCAAAGCAAGTAGCTGCCAGAATGAAAGACAATAGTAGTAAGCCACAGAATGTGAGTTGGAATCTTCCTAATGATATTGATACTTCTTTGTCAGGTTTAAAAACATACATAGGTAAAGTAGCAGGGTATAGCAAAAGCATAAAATATAATATTAACATTTCTCCTTGTATTACAATGAATGAATTTAACGATATTGATGTGAATAATAATACACTTAAATACAGTATTAACTTTAATAAAGCTGTTAGGTGGATTTGGATAAATGTAATTAAAGATTATAAGAAAAATGATCAATTTGTACTTACTGGAGATGGTAGCTTTAACGGTAAAGTATATCTTCCTTTTGGGAAAGGGCGTTATCAAGTAAATATATTAACTAGAAGCGATAATGATCCCGAAGGAGCTTATGATGAGTTTAAGGTGTTTTCTGTAAATAGCGATGATGATAGAGATATGAATTTTCTCATGCCAAGCAAATATGTGGAGAGTGACTCACCTGAGATAATAAAATTAGCAAAGGATATAACTAAAAATTGCTATTCTGAAATGGACAAGACGAAGGCTATACATGAATGGGTTACTCAAAATATAAATTATGACGATAAAGCTGTGGAGAGTAATAATGTGAAGGAGTATAGTGCGTTGGAAACTTTGCATAGTAAGAGGGCAGTCTGTAACGGTTATGCAAACTTGACAGCAGCACTTAATAGAGCTGTAAACATAAGAACTAAGGTTTGTTCAGGGACAGCTACTACAGGCGGATTTTTCGGAATTGGTGAAAAAACAGGAGGACATGCGTGGAATGAAACTTATATTGATGAAAAATGGATAATTCAAGATACTACTTGGGATAGTGGAAGTGATATGGTAGGTACTTCAAATCAGTTTAGGTACTTCAATCCAGATTCAAAATGGTTTAATAAATCTCATAAAAAAGAATCGGAATTGGATTATGATATAGGTTTTCCTAATGAAAATTAATTTGCTTTAGCAGTTACGAAATTAAATAATATATAACATACTTTTCATGAAAAACGTCTAGTAAAATAGATGTTTTTTTATGTAATTGTAAAAAATATTTGCATAAATATAAATAAAGATACAGACAGCATTTATGTGCTAAAATAGAAAATAGCATTTACACTAAAGAAATGGGGGCGCAGAAATGAAAATAGTAATATTCGAAGTAAAATTATTAGGCTCAGAGGATGAAAGCTGGGAAAGGCTTAAGAGTCTGCCTAATGTGGAATTCGTAGAAAAATATGTGGATGTAGACGAAGAAGAGATAGTGGAAAAGGGTGAAGATGCAGATATGATTATCTGCAATATAGGTAATTACCATAATGGATTATTATCTAAGCTGCCTAATTTAAAATATTTAGGGCTTATGACCACCGGATACAATCAAGTGGATTTGGAGGAAGCAGCTAAGAATAATATTGCTGTAACTAATATTCCAGCTTATGGAACTATGTCTGTAGCTCAACATGTTATGGCATTATTGCTTGAAATAACCTCCAAGGTTGGACTTTACAGTGAAGCTGTTAAAAGGATATATTGGAAGGAGGAAAGTCAATTCATGTTCCGCGTAGGGAAGCAGTTTGAATTGGCGGGTAAAACTATGGGGATATTCGGCCTTGGCAATATTGGCTATGCAGTGGCAAATATGGCTAAGGGTTTTGGAATGAATATAATAGCCTATACAAAGCATAGAAATCCGAATTTCCAGGATGAATTTATCGAATATGTGGATATGGAAACTCTCTGGACTAGAGCTGATGTAATATCCTTAAATGCATCTTTAAGTAAAGAAACTACAAAGATAATAAATGATGAAACCATAGCCAAAATGAAAGATGGAGTGATCATTTTGAATGCAGCTAGAGGGCAGATGATTGATGAAGAAGCACTGGCTAGAGGAATTTACAGCGGAAAGATTTATGCCGCAGGTCTTGATACCTTAGAGCAGGAACCGCCTAAACCAAATAATCCGCTGCTGGGGCTGCCTCAGTGCATAATAACTCCTCACATGGCTTGGTCCACTAAAGAAGCCAGGGAGCGTATTGTAAATATTTCTATAGATAATGCAATAAGCTATCTAAATGGAAATTCAATTAATGTAGTAAAATTATAATAGGAGCTGATTCTTTGAATTCACAGGTAATAACCCAAGTAATAATTTTGTTTTTAATAATTTTCGTAGGAATATACGCAAGAAAAAGAAATTTTATAAATAAGACAATCAATGATGGACTCTCAAGGCTGCTTATAAATGTGACCTTACCTCTGATGGTTTTTAACTCTTTTACCAGCAAAATATCCAGGGACATGATAGCTAATGCTGAAAAAATTTTCATATATGCTGTAATCATACATGCAGCTATCATTATATTCTCAAAAATAGCTTATTTTAAAACCTCTAAGGAACAAAGGGGAGTGGCTAAATTTGTAACTTTATTTTCTAATTCTGGATTTATGGGATATCCCATACTGAACGGACTTTATGGAAATGTAGGGGTATTTTACTGCGCCATTTTTGGAATAGTATTTAATGTTTTTATGTTTACTTACGGTATAATGGTGCTTAAGGAAGAAAATGATAAGAATTTTCTTAGTCAGCTTAAAAAGATTATTTCAAATCCTGTTATAATTTCTATGATTGCAGGAATGCTTGTATTTTTATTTAATATAAAGCTTCCTTATGTGCTTTCCACTGCTATAAGCTCAGTAGGTTCAATAACTCCACCTTTATCTATGATAATAGTTGGCTCCATGCTGGCAGGCACGGACATAAAGAGTGCTGTGAGTGGGAAAAACGTATATATATTAAGCTTCATAAGACTTTTGGCCATGCCTATCTTTAGCTGGCTTATTCTCAAGGCTCTAGGAGCTCCAAGCTTGATAATAGACATAATAGTGCTTCTGGAAGCTATGCCTGCAGCTTCAAATGTGGCCATGCTCACCATTGAATATGGCGGTGACGAGCTTCTTTCAGTAAAGAGCATATTTGTGAGCACAGTGCTGTCAATGATATCCATACCCATAATAATAAAATTCTTATTGTAGATTATAAAAAATTAGCTATGTAAAGTAGCTAATTTTTTTAGCTTTGCATAAAATATACTAAGTGGGCACAAACTACATATAATTTCCAGAGTAATATGTGGGGTGTCATACATGGTACAATTTATAAAGGGCAGCGATTTAAAGAATATTAAAGTAAAGTTTATGATCATATATTTTTTTAATGTTTTAGATATAATGTTTACACTGTTTTTACTGAAAACGGGCATGTTTGAAGAAGGTAACATTATAATGCAGCCAATAGTAAAAAACAGTTTTTCAGCTATATTTATAAAAATTATACTTCCCCTTGTATTATTGATCGTGCTCTATTGTAGAATCAAGAAAGCTACTCTGCTTCAGCTTAAGTATTCTAATATTATCATACTTTTTCTAACATTCTTGTATCTTATAATCTGCTCTTTTCATGTGATTTTTTCTTTTCTGTACTTTTTATACTCATATGTGATTTAATATACATTATATTGAAAATAATGTTATAATAATGTAAGGCTGTGCTTTAAAGGATGTTTGCTATATTTAGGAAACTTATCGGTGTTATTTTAAAACAAAGCCTAATGTAAAAAGAGAAGAAGGAAAGTGATTTCATGAAAAAGAAAACTTTGGTATTGTCATTAGTTATTTTATCCAGTATAGTATTACTAACTGGATGCATTCCTGGGGATGGAAGCTATACGATTGCAAAGCCAGCAGGTTTTTTCTCCGGTGTTTGGCATGGTTGGCTGGCACCAATATCTCTTATAGTAGGCTTGTTTGATAAAAATATCAGAATATACGAAGCAAAAAATACTGGCTGGTGGTATGATTTAGGTTTTTATATAGCTATTATAAGCGGCTTTGGCGGTATATCTTTATCACGCAAGAGGAAAAAGGACAAGTAAAATACATAAATTTTGGGGCTGCACTTTAAATCAGCATTGACTTTTATGCTGATTTAAAACATTTCTTAATATTCCCATGAGCATTCAAAATATAATAAGAATTTATGAAATAAAAATATCAGCTATAGAAAATAATAATATAAAATAGAATCTATAAAATATAGAGATAGTAAAATTGTAGTGAGCTTAGGGGGAATAAACTGAATGACTACACTAATAAATATAATAATTATACTTGGATTAGTATTTATGAATGGATTTTTTGTGGCCACAGAATTTTCCATGGTTAAGGTAAGAAAATCTAGGATAGAAACACTGGTGTTTGAGGGAAATAAGAGCGCGAAACATACCCTGAAGGTGGTAAATGATTTGAATTCCTATTTATCAGCCTGCCAGCTGGGAATAACCTTGGCTTCACTGGGACTTGGCTGGGTGGGGGAACCTGCAGTAGCAGATATGCTAATGCCTCTTTTTAAGTTTTTTCATGTGCCGGAGGATTTGATACACTCAATTTCCTTTGTATTAGGCTTCATAATAATCACAGGCTTTCATATTGTACTTGGAGAACTGGCACCTAAATCTGTGGCTATTATCAATACCGAAAAGCTTGCTCTTATAACTGGATGGCCGCTGATAATGTTTTATAGAATCACCTATCCGGTAATGTTAGCCTTCAATCACAGCACAAATTTAGTATTAAAAATATTTGGCTTATCTCAGGTAGACGAGCATGAAAGTGCATATACAGATGATGAAATAAAGCTTCTGGTAGAAGATAGCTATAAGCATGGACTAATAGATCAGACAGAGCTTACCTTTGTAGATAATATATTCGAATTTTCAGAGACCACAGTGAAGGATGTAATGGTGCCCCGTACAGATATGGAATGTATTTTTTTAGAGGACTCCTTTGAGGATATCATAGAACTTACCTTAAGTCAGCAGCTGACTAGATATCCTGCCTGCAGAGGCAGCAAGGATAATGTGGTTGGATTTATAAATATAAAAGATTTATACAAAATTAAAATTAAAGGAGACATTAAAGACATAGAGAGCATTGTTAGAGATATTAAATTTGTACATGAATCCTTATCTATTAGCGATATGATTAAGGTTTTTCAAAAAGAAAAGATACAAATGGCTGTAATTATAGATGAGTATGGCGGAACTGAAGGGCTGGTAACGGTAGAGGATATTCTAGAAGAGATAGTAGGAGAAATTCAGGATGAATTTGATGAAGAAGGAGAGGCTATAACTAAAACTAAAGAAGGCAGTTATGTAGTAGAGGGAAAAGTTCTTATAGCTGATATAAATGATTTATTAGGTATAGAAATAGATGATGAAAATATAGATACCATAGGCGGATGGATTTACTCCCAGCTTAAAGCTTATCCTCAGGTTAATGAAAAGATTAGCTATGAAGGCTATGAGTTTGTGATATTAAAATGTGATAGGAAAAGAATCAGCAAAGTACTTATTAAAAATGCATCAGAAGAAATATGATACTAAGAGACTTGATTATTAAGCAAATAGGTTTTACAGTATATATGTAGCGCATAATTATTTTTGGGAGGAGTAAGATTCATGATAGTTGATAAATTGAATAATGCTGAATTATACTATGGAGTGAATCCTTCAATTAAAACAGCTTTAAAATATTTAAAAGAAAAGGATTTAAAATCTTTACAGCCAGGAAAATACCCTATTGATGGGGATAAAATATACATATCAATCTCAGAATATGTTACAAAGCCAGAAGAGGACTGCAAATGGGAAGCTCATAAAAAGTATATAGATATTCAATACATAATAGCTGAGACAGAAAAGATGGGTTATACTCATATCAGTAATTTAAAAGTTACTGAAGAGTATGATGAAGGAAAGGATGTTCTTTTTGGTGAAGCAGCTGGGGACATCGTAACCGTCAGGGAAGGCAGCTTTGCTATATTTTTCCCAGAAGATGCTCATATGCCTTGCATAAGAGATAAGGAAAATCAATGCGTTAAAAAAGCTGTTGCAAAGATTTTTATAGAATAGTAGCTAAAAATAATTGCTCATAGGGTTTCTTTGCCTTATGAGCAATTTAATTTAGGATTATTATGAGCCCAATATAGCCTATCCAACTAAAGAAATGTCTTAAATAAGTGTTGATTTTTAACACTTATTTAAAACAGAACCCAAAATAAAAAAGTATAATAGTAAAAAAGAAAAGGATGATTTTATGCAACTAATAATACAAATAGTGTTAATATGCTTAATATTGGCTATTCCAGTAGGTTTATTATTAAAAATCCTATTTAAAAAAATTGATAATGAGATAGATCTTTTGACGAGCTATATATATGCCTTGGCTGGAGTATCCGTAATAGTAGGATTCATATATGTGGTTGCAGAAGTAATTAAGCGTTAAGGCTTATTTTATACTTTATAATGCCTTATTCTGCAATCTTAATCTGTCAGCTAAAAGGGCTATGAATTCACCGTTCGTAGGCTTGGTTTTATTTTTGTTAATTACAGGACTAAATAGCAGTTTTATAGTATCTGTTTTGCCTCTGACAAACGCTACATGAATGGCGTGCCTGATTGCTCTTTCTACTTTGCTTGAAGTAGTATCATGGTTTGAAGCAATGACAAGATATAATTCTTTGTTTACGGATAGGGTATCTAGATTATTTAATAAGCTAAGAATGGCTTCTCGTATGTATATATAGCCTTTTATATGGGCAGGTATTCCAATTTCATGAAGCATGGTTGTAATTTGCTCTTGCAGATGGAAATCTGCAGTGCTTTGAGTCTCAGCACAGTAAGCTTCCTCTTCAATAGCTTCCAAAGCAGGCAGAATGTTTTCCTCAGCGCCATAATCCATAATCTGTCTTATCCTTTCCATAAATACGTCTAAATCAAAGGGTTTGGTTATATAATAAGAGGCTCCAAGTTCCATTGCTCTCTGTATGATTTTTTCTTGTCCCACTGCAGAAAGAATTATAAGCTTTGGCTTAGGACTTAGCTTCAATGCATTTATTTTTTCAAGGACTGCAAGGCCGTCCAAACGAGGCATTATAATATCTAAAATTATTAAATCAGTTTTTTGGTTTTTAACCAATTCTAGTACCTCAAACCCATCGTTACAAATACCAATCAATTCAATATCATCTTGGCAGGATAAGTAATCTTTAAGCAAACCGCAAAATTCCCTATTGTCGTCAGCAACTACTACATTGATTTTTTTTTCATTCATTTTTAATCTCTCCTTTTGAATAACAATACAGCATATTTATTTAATTCAATAATAACATGGAAAATCCTGCTAAAAAGAAATAATTTTCTTTTACATATTATTTTTATTAAAGATTCTGTTTTAAATCAGTGTTGATTTTTAACATTGATTTAAAAAACAGCCTTATTAAAAAGTAATATGTATAAATTATAAAATATTTGTAAAAATAATACATATATATTGAAGCTGTAACTTCATAGGTATAAAATGGTAAGGGACAATAATTAATAAGGAGATGATGAGTTGCTTAAAGCATTAAAAAAGAGCGGAGTATTAGTTGGTACCCTAGTAATTTTTATTGCATGTACTTCATCTGTTAAAAGTGGTGTTTATGCCAAACAAAAAAATAACAACATAAAAGTAAGTGTGAATAAGTTAAGTGATGATAAAGTTAAAGATACTGCGATAAAGTCAGATCAAAAGGAAAGTAGTCAAGAGGAAAAGATAGTATATATTAAACCAGCTCAAAATAAGGATCTGGTAAAAGTAAATCTTAATGATCCTAAATCCTGCATTGTAGAGGTAGCACCTAACGTTAGAATAAATTTTAAAACCCATAAGTTTGTAGATGCTAATGGTAATCCTCTGCCTACTTCCTATTCTAGGACTTATGTAGATTTTAGTAAAAACCAGCATTGATTTAAGATCTAGCCACAAATTAAAATAGGCATGTAGCAATAGGAAAATTTGACTGCATGTCTATTTTAATTTGGCCATATTTTGAAAGGATAGTATTAAGCCAACATTCCAAGTAAGCTATACCAAGTTTGAGGACCTACTATACCATCTTGAGACAAATTTTTATTTCCTTGGAACAGCTTTACAAAATAATTTGTATCTGGTCCAAATAAACCATCGATAGCTAAATAGTATTTATCATTTACTAAAAGAGATTGAGCCGTATACACAGCATCACCGCTGGTTATGTGACCGTATCCAACATAATCTCTATGAACAGTTGCATAGCCAATATAATAAATGTCAGTATTTCTTTGGTGGGCTGCTGTCTCTATGCTGCCTGAGTCCCTAAAGTAATAAACATCTACATAGTCAACTTGACCTGGAGAAAGGGTATCGGAAGCAGTTGCTAGAGAGTTATCAATGCTAGAATCTGATTTTACCATAATCATATCCGTATCTAAGGGCCTGATATTATTGAATTTGCACTTTACTTCATAATTTTTCTTTACGTCCTTAGGTGCATTTGAGTATGTGTAGATTTTTACATTGACTCTAGCTAGATGAATAACATTTTCGCTGGAAATCTGAGGCTTAATCTTGGTGCTGATGAGTTTTCTGTTTGCCAAAGTCAGCTGCTTTAATGTGTGAGTAGTTTTAGCAGAGGCAAAAGTAGGAGTTGCTGAAATAAAGGTGGCAGCTAACAGAGTTAATGCTAAGTTTTTTAACTTTATATTCATATGAACACCCCTTTACAAAAATTGGTATACAATCATTATATTACAAAATATGTTTTAGTTCAAATAACACAAAATTTCAGTAACCATAGTGTAAAAGACTGACTATTATTATATTAGCAATAAAATATTTTGCTAAATAATAACAATTAGGGGATGAAGAATATGGATATAAATCAGATTGCAGCCTATGTTATATCTATAATAATTTTGAGTATAGCAGGATATATTGGTAGACAGATAAAAGTCATGAAGGAAGATAAAAATTCTTTTTATAATAAAATATTGGAGTTTAAAAGTAAGGAAGAAAATAGGGCAATTGAGCTTATGGGCAAGGAAAATGAAGAAAAAGCCAAGCAAATCATTAAAGATGCGGTGTATAGGGCAGAACAGCTTGGAAAGGAAATGGCCTGGGATGGAGCTACTAAGCATACCAAGGCATTAGAATTTATAGAAAGTGAACTTAAAAAAGCAGGACTCACGGTTACGGATGAGGAAATCTTCAATTTAATAAAAACTACTGTGGGATATATTAATGCTGGAAAATAAATGCTGGGAGAGTGTCTTGTTCACTCTCCTTTTAAGCATAAAACAAAGAAAAAATGAAAGCTAAATATTTATGTGAGAAAAGTTAACCTTAATACATAGATATAATATGAATATTTTGGTATAATTATAGTGCTAAGGATAGGCTATGTTTTAATGTAATATCAACGATTTAAAACAGAACCTAGGGAACTAAAAAATATATATGATACTGGAAAGGGGAGTGAGGGACGCTATCTAGAGCGCATAGCTGCAGATAACGTTTGTAAGAATGTACATATTAAGATATATTTATTCCATAATATTGCTTATATTCACATTGCTGCTTAGATTATATCTATTTATCCTAAAAAGAACCGCTGCTAGGACTCAAGAAAAATATGATAGGCACGTATATAAAATAACCAATTGGTGGGCTAGCTATATGCTGAAAGTGCTTGGCATAAAGGTAAAGCTTAAAGGAAAAGAAAATCTTCCAGAAGGAAATTGTATGTTTGTATCCAATCATCAGGGAAATGCAGATTTCTTTATACCTATGGCAGTGCTAAACAAGCAGCTTGGATTTATAGCTAAGAAAGAAATATTAAAGATTCCTATATTGCGTACCTGGATGAAGGATATGCATTGTGTATTCATCGATAGAGAAAATATAAGGGAATCCTTAAAAGCAATAAATCAAGGTATTGACAATGTAAATGCAGGTTATAGCATGCTTATATTCCCAGAGGGAACTAGAAGCAAGAGCCACAAATTAGGGGAATTTAAGAAGGGCAGCATGAAGATGGCTTTAAAGGCAAACGCACCATTAGTTCCAATAGTTTTGGATAACACCTTCAAAGTGTTTGAAGAAAATAAAGGAAAGCTGAAGCCTGCCACTATAACAATGTCCATATTAAAGCCAATAGATGTAAATGCTCTGGATAAAGAGCAAAAAGCTCATTTGGCTGAATTGGTAAGAGAAAAGATCGCCCAGGAACTAGAAAAAAATCAAGATAATTAGAAATAGCGGATAAAAACTGGAGTTTATACTCTGGTTTTTTTATTTATAAAAAACAATGCTTTAATTCTTTAATATGTTACAGAATTTTATCAAACTATATGTTATAATAGTCTACAATAAAGTTTTTACTAATAATTATGCAATAAAATTTTTAAATTTTCAAAGGAGGAATCATTTCATGTACAACGTAACTTTAATACCTGGGGACGGAATTGGTCCAGAAGTAGCCTATGCCGCTAAAAAACTTATAGATGCATCAGGAGTAAAAATTAACTGGGATATACAAGAAGCTGGGGAAGCTATGATAGAGGAATACGGCACTCCATTACCAGATAGAGTTTTAGAGTCTATAAGCAAGAATGGTGTTGCTCTTAAAGGACCTATAACAACACCTGTAGGAAAAGGTTTTAGAAGCGTAAATGTAGCTTTAAGAAAGAAATTTGATTTATACGCAAATGTTAGACCAGCTAAAACTTATAAAGGTATACCTTCAAGGTATGAAAATGTAGATCTTGTTATAGTGAGAGAAAATACAGAGGACTTATATGCAGGAGTAGAGCATATGGTTGGCGAGGATGCAGCTGAGAGCATAAAGATATTTACAAGAAAAGGCTGTGAAAGAATAATAAGATATGCATTCGAGTATGCAAAAAAGGAAGGAAGAAAAAAGGTTACAGCTGTACATAAAGCTAATATTATGAAATGTACTGATGGAATGTTTCTTGATATAGCTAGAGATATTGCAAAGGAATACCCAGAAATAGAATTTGAAGATCTTATTGTAGATGCAATGTGCATGAATTTAGTGCAAAGACCAGAAGCCTATGATGTGCTTGTGCTTCCTAATCTTTACGGTGACATAGTTTCTGATTTGTGTGCTGGACTTGTAGGTGGACTAGGAGTAGCACCAGGAGCAAATCTTGGTAAAGATATAGCTGTATTTGAAGCTATACATGGCAGCGCGCCTACTATAGCAGGAAAGGATATTGCCAATCCTACAGCTATGATGCTTTCAGCTGTGCAGATGTTAAGATACTTAGGTGAGAGCGATGCTGCTTATAAAATTGAAAAAGCTATTTCAATAGTGCTTGAAGAAGGCAAATCAGTAACTACAGATTTAGGTGGAGATCTAGGAACAAAGGCATATACAGATAAGCTTATAGAAGTATTTAACAGCATAGAGTAATATTATAAATACCTTAGAGACCAGCAATGGATTTTTATTCCCTTGCTGGTCTCTTTTTCATTGTAAAAATCAATACTGATTTAGAACATAGCAAAAATTGAAGTCAATTATGAAAAAGGCAAAAATGTATTGGTTTCCATAAAAATATATCAAAAAAAACATTTGACAAATGACAATAAGATAATATAATAAATATTATAGGAATAGTAGGAATTACGTATTTTTAAAATTATAGGGGGGGACTTAAATGAAACAACTTAGTGATAGGCTGGATTGGTTCACAGAATCCATAATTAGAAAGATGACGAGAGTTGCTAATCAGTATGGAGCTATTAATCTTTCTCAAGGGTTTCCAGACTTTGATCCGCCTAGGGAGTTGATCGATGCACTTAAAAAAGCTGCTGATGAAGGGCCTCATCAGTATGAAATAACTTGGGGATCTACAGAATTTAGAGAAAAGCTTGCTAAAAAACAGAAAAATTTTATGGGAATTGATATAAATCCAGAAGAAAATATTGTAGTCACCTGTGGAAGCACGGAAGCTATGATGACAGCTATGCTCTCTGTCTGCAATCCTGGAGACAAGGTTATAGTATTTTCACCTTTTTATGAAAATTATACTGCAGATGCAATTTTGTCGGGGGCAGAGCCTATATATGTACCTTTGATACCGCCTAAATTTAATTTTGATAGAGAAGAGCTAAGAAATGCCTTTAAACAAAATCCGAAGGCACTTATATTATGCAATCCATCAAATCCTGTGGGAAAGGTATTTACAAAAGAGGAATTAGAGTATATAGCTGATTTGGCAAAGGAATATGATACCTATGTGATAACCGATGAGGTTTATGAGCATATAGTTTATAAACCTAATAAGCATACTTATCTATCCTCTCTTCCAGGCATGTTTGAGAGAACAATTTCCTGCAGCTCCTTATCTAAGACTTATTCCATAACCGGCTGGAGGCTTGGCTATATAATTGCTTCCAAGGAGGTAATAGATAATTGCAAGAAGGTGCATGACTTTTTAACGGTGGGAGCAGCAGCACCACTTCAAAAAGCCGCACTTGCAGGACTTGACCTTGGACAGGACTATTATGATGAGCTGTCAGAGCTTTATGAAAGAAAAAGAAAGCTGTTTTTAGATGGCTTAGATGAAATAGGACTTAAATATTATGAACCTCAAGGCGCTTATTATGTGCTTGTGGATATTTCGGAATTCGGGGAAAAGGATGATTATGAATTTTGCAAATTGCTGGCTAAGGAAATAGGAGTGGCAGCAGTGCCAGGATCCAGCTTTTTCAGAGAGCCAGTTACAAATTATATAAGATTTCACTTTGCTAAAAAAGAGGAAACACTGATAGAAGCATTAAACAGACTAAAAAAACTAAAAAAGTAATATAAATCGGGGGGATTTAAATGAATAAAACAAAAAAGATATTGGGGGCATTATTAGCATTAACAATGACATTCGCAGTGGCAGGATGTTCAAGTAAGAAATCCGAAGGTGACAAAGCTACTAAAAAAATAGTTATAGGAGTATGTCCTGGACCTTATGGGGATATGGTTAAAAAGGCCATAGCACCAGCACTGGAAAAGAAGGGCTATAAAGTAACCACTAAGGAATTCAGCGATTATGTACTTCCAGATAAGGCTTTAGCGAACAAAGAAATAGATGCTAACCTTTTTCAGCATACCGCTTATCTTAATAAATTTGCAAAAGATAATAATTTAAGTATATCACCAGTAATAAGTGTACCTACAGCAGGTATGGGCATATTTTCAAACAAAATCAAATCTTTGGATGATTTGAAGGACGGCGCTCAAGTTGCCATACCAAATGATGCTTCAAATTTAGCAAGGGCTCTTACACTTCTTCAGGTGCAGGGACTTATAAAAATCAAGGCTGATATAGACCAGACAAAGGCCACAGAAAAAGATGTAACAGAGAATAAGAAAAATTTAAAATTTGTTGCCGTAGAAGCAGCTCAGCTGCCAAGAACTCTTGACAGTGTAGACATAGCAGTGATAACAGGAAACTTTGCTATTGCTTCCGGTCTTGATCTTTCAAAAGCTTTAAAAACAGAAAAATTAGCAGAAAACTACAAAAACGTGGTAGCAGTGAGAACAGAGGATTTAGATAAACAATTAGGAAAAGATCTAAAAGAAGCAGTTCAATCTAAGGAATTTAGGGATGCCATAGAAGATCCTAAGGGTATTTTTAAATCTTTTGATAAACCAGAATGGTATACAAATAACAGCAAATAGCTATTTATAAAACATTGTGCAAAGTATTTTAGCACAATGTTTTGCATTATTAAGCTTTTGGGGGTGCAAAATGATTGAATTAAGAGATGTATCTGTTACTTTTAATGGTAAAAGTAAAGTTGAAGCAGTGAAAAACGTGAACTTAAAAATAGAAAAAGGAGAAATCTATGGCATAGTAGGCTTTAGTGGTGCAGGAAAAAGCACCTTGGTAAGAACAATAAATCTTCTGCAAAGGCCTACCAACGGGCAGGTATTTATAGATGGAGTGGACATAACTGAGCTTAAGGGAGAAAAGCTGAGACAAGTAAGGTTAAGAATTGGTATGATATTTCAGCATTTTAATCTAATAAGCGGAAAAACTGTTTATGAAAATATAGAATTCATGCTTAAAGCCAATGGCTATAAAAAGGCAGATAGAAAAGAAAGAGTAATGGAGCTATTAAGGCTAGTTTCTCTTGAGGATAAAGCAAATTTCTATCCTGCAAATTTAAGCGGTGGCCAAAAGCAGAGGGTTGGAATAGCAAGAGCTATAGCTAATAATCCAGAGATACTTCTTTGTGATGAGGCAACTTCTGCCTTAGATTTGGAAAGCACTGATGAAATTTTGGACTTGCTTAAAGTGATAAATAATAAATATGGAATAACCATAGTTTTTATTACTCATGAAATGGAAGTGGCTAAAAAGCTTTTTCATAAGATGGCAGTAATGAGCAGTGGAGAGGTAATTGAAAAAAATGATGTATACTCAATATTTGCTCATCCAAGTCATGAAATTACAAAATCCTTAATAAATAAAAATTTAAATCTTCAGCTTCCTGAAAAAATACAGGAAGCTCTGCAGCAGGGAGAGCTTTTAAAGGTGTATTATAGAGGAGATAAAAGTCTTGAGCCGGTGATATCCTCTGCAGCCAAGAATTTTAATATAAATATAAGCATAATCCACGGAAAGATAGAATACATCCAGAATAAAGCTTTAGGAATACTCATTATAAATCTGGTGGGAGAAAAGGATGAGTTAAGCAGAGCTAAGGAGTATATAAGAGAAAATGTTTCTGAACTTGAGGAAGTATTAAGCAAAGAAGAGGTGAAGAACGTTGGATAGTACATTAGACATATTAAAAGATGAATTAGGACAGGCGGTTTTAGATTCCTTAAATATGATAGGGATAGCTATTGTTCTATCAATAATTGTAGGGGGATTATTAGGACTGCTGCTATATTTAACCTCCAGCAAATTGTTTTTCAAGAATAGATTAATAAATACAATTGCAGGAGTAGTAATCAATATAGTTCGTTCCCTGCCCTTTGTAATATTATTAGTGGTGCTTATACCTTTTACTAAACAAATAATTGGTACAAGTATAGGACCTGAAGCTGCTTCAGTGCCTCTTACTATTGCTTCCATAGCTTTTTTTGCAAGACTTGCGGAAGGTGCTTTTAACGAAGTGGATAAAGGGATTTTAGAAGCAGCTATAGCCTCTGGAGCAAAGCTTAGAATTATATTATTTGATGTGCTTTTAGTGGAGGCCTTTCCTGGAATCATAAGAGCTATAACAGTTACCTTAGTAAGTCTTATTGGATATTCAGCTATGGCGGGCATAGTTGGAGGCGGAGGTATAGGAGATTTAGCTATAAGATACGGATATTATAGATATGAAACAGGTGTTATGCTAGTTACTGTTGTGATTTTGATAGTGCTTGTGCAAATAATACAGCTTATAGGAGATAGAATAGCTGGTGTACTTACCAAAAAATAGAGCTATGTTTTATACAGTGCAAAAATCAAAATCCATCTAAACAGAGCTAAAATAGCTGCAATTAGGAGGCATTTTTATGAGAATTGATGATTTATATAATATAGTAGGAGATGCATCGAGAGTAAAGCTTCAAGCTGATGTGGAAGAGAAATATTTAAGCGACGGATTGATGAGAGTTAAAGGCTTTGCAGATGCGGTGGTATTTCCCATAAGTACTGAGGAAATAAGCAATTTAATGAAGTTTGCCTATGACAACAATATTTATATAACCCCAAGAGGAGCAGGCACAGGTATGGTTGGAGCAACAGTCCCTGTTAATGGAGGAATAGTTTTAGATCTATCTCTAATGAATAATATATTAGAGCTGGATGAAAATACACTTACAGTAACAGTAGAACCGGGAGTTTTACTTAAGGAGCTTCAAAGCTATGTGGAAGAAAGAGGACTTTTTTACCCTCCAGATCCAGGTGAAAAATTTGCTTCCATTGGAGGAAATATAAGCACCAATGCAGGTGGCATGAGAGCTGTGAAATATGGAGTTACAAGAGACTATGTATTAGGACTTAAGGTAGTTTTAGCTAATGGGGACATTCTAAACTTAGGCGGTAAGATTAGAAAGAACAGCTCTGGACTTGATATAAAAGATCTTGTAATAGGTTCAGAGGGTACATTAGCTGTAGTAACCAAGGCTATATTAAAGCTTGTTCCAAAACCTAAGAAAAGCATAAGCGTTCTTGTACCTTTTGATACCTTGAAGAAAGGTATAGAAGCTGTAATAAAGGTTATAAAGAGCAATGCAAATGCTACGGCTATAGAATTTGTGGAAAGAGATGTTATAGCCAATGCTGAAAACTATTTGAAAATAGAATTTCCTACACATAAAGGCGAAGCTTATATATTATTGACCTTTGACGGAGATGAAGAAAGCGAGATAAAAAATAATTATTTAAAAGTCAAAAAGGTGGCCTTTGAGAATGGAGCATTAGATTTTATTTTGCTAGACAGCAAGGAGCTTATTGAAAATACCTGGAAAATAAGAGGAGCATTGGTTACAGCTGTAGAGGCGGTATCAGAGCAAGAACCTATAGATATTGTAGTTCCAATAGATAAGTCTGAAGAATTTATTAATTTTACTAAGGAAGCGGAAAAGGAATACGGCATAAAAATGACTAGCTTTGGCCATGCTGGAGATGGTAATATACATCTTTGTGTAATTAGAAACGGCATGGAGGAGGAGCTTTGGCACTATAAGTCTGATATTTTACTTAAGGCTTTGTATGAAAAAAGTAAAGAACTTAATGGACTTCCTTCTGGGGAGCATGGAATAGGACTTACTAAAAAGCCTTACTTTGAAGCAGTGACAGACAAAACGAATTTAGAATATATGAAAAAAATCAAAAAAGCTTTGGACGAAAAAGGAATTTTAAATCCAGGAAAGGTCTATATGTAATTAGTATTGAAAAATCGACACTGATTTAAAATAGAGCAAAAAATAAAAATTTAGATTTCCATAATTTACTCTGTATTTATCTAAGGATAGCGGACATAATAATACCATAAAGAGCTTAGCAGTTGAGTTTAAACAATATATATCTATTAAAGATGTATATATGTTAACTAAAATTATATGTAAATTTTTATTTATATATAATTTTCGATTTTATAAGGTTAGGAAAAGTTCTATTATTGTTGACTCATATATATTATATTACATTATTTTTTATTATATTGAGTTAAACGTCCTTTTGGCTTTTAATCTAAGTATAATAAAAGTAATTAATTATAATATTGCAGTTTATGATAATAGGATTCCAACTTATCTTATAAGGTCCAACTAAGATTATATAAAGTGCTGTAATGGTCATATATAGCCGTGAGGTTATATATGGCTGTGTAGGGATTTTATATAGTCGAGCGAACCATGAATATGGTTAGTGAAATGTTTAATTATAGTCGAAAGATTATAACTAGATACCAAATTAGTTATATTTGTGCTAGTTATACTGCTTGGTTCTTTATTTAATGGCTGCAGATAAATTTGTAAAAATATAAATTTATCTGCAGTCTGAATTTTTTGGCTAAGATATTGACTCAAGCTGTTAATTGTAGTACTTTTACATTAAGTTATATATTAAATAGGTCATGTTTTAACAGCTATTAAATAAAACAGGCAAGGTGGAGGGTACATGAGCAGTAAGGAACAAAATGAATACATACTTGAAAAATTTAGAGAATGTATACCTATTTTTGAGGTTATGTCTGATGTGGTGAGGCAAAACATAATAGTTCTTCTAGCAGAAAATGAAGAAGGGCTAAATGTTAATAGCATAACAGAGGTTCTGCCCCTTTCAAGACCTGCGGTTTCTCATCATTTAAAAATTTTAAAGCAGTCAGGAATTTTAGGATATCGTAAGAAAGGTACAGAAAATTATTATTATTTGACTTTAAAAAATCCTGTGGAAAAATTAAAAGAAGTTATAAAACTTATTGAAATTAACTGCGATTTGAGATAAAATTTATTTATAATTGGTTCAAAAGATTAAACCAATAATCGGAGGTGTTATTATGAGTAAAACAGTACTTATTACAGGAGCTTCAAGCGGTTTCGGCTATGAATTTGTAAAGCTATTTACAAAGGATGGTTTTGATCTTATACTTGTGGCTAGGAATAAGGGAAGGCTTGAAGAAATAAAAAAAGAATTTTCCAATTCAAAGATAACAGTAATCGAGAAAGATTTAACAAAACCTAATTCAGTAAAAGAACTTTACAATGAAATTAAAGAAAAAAGTTTAAAAGTAGATGTGCTGGTAAATAATGCAGGTTATGGTCTCTTTGGAGAATTTGATAAAATAGATATAGAAAAACAAATAAATATGATTAATTTAAACATAGCTGCTTTGACAGAACTAACTTATTATGTGGTTAAAGATATGAAAGCAAATAAAAGTGGAAAAATACTTAATGTAGCATCTTTAGCAGCTTTCTTTCCAGGACCTTTGATGGCAGCCTATTACGCTACAAAAGCATATGTGCTTTCCATATCTCAAGCCTTAGCAGAAGAGCTTAAAGGAACAGGGGTAACTGTAACTGCTTTGTGTCCAGGCCCTTCAGCTACAAATTTTGCTAAGGCTGCGTCAGCTGATAAGACTAAGCTATTTGCAAATGGTATGTCTGCAGAGGTGGTAAGTAAAATTGGATATGATGCATTAATGCAAAATAAAAGAGTTGTAGTGTCCGGAAAAATGAATAAGCTTGGTGCGTTTTTCGGTAAGCGCTTGCCTCAAAAGCTAGTTACATCCTTAGTTAAAAAAGTATCCCTAAGATAAGAAACTTTTTAAATCAGAGGCAAATAAAAAATAGAGGTTTTATAGATTTATCTATAAAACCTCTATTAGTTTTTGAATATCTGCCTCAACACTTTCAGCGGAAGAGTTGTCCACTACTAGGATGCCTTCTAGCTCTGGCACTGAATAGTTCTGTCCACTTACATATTCATCCCAATTAGCTAATTTCCAAGTATCTCTTTCAGAATTTCTAGCAATCATTCTCTGATGGCACACTTCAATATCACAATGCACCCAAACTGGAACGAGCTCTGCATCATATTCTTTAAGCTTGGCTTTTAGATTATTTATGTATTCACCATTTCTGTATTCCTTTGCAAATGGTGCATTTACCATTACATTGTCATTGTAATTTAAGCACTCAAAAGCAACATCAAGAATGGCTGTATATTCAGCATCTCTAACATATTCTTTAAAGAAAGCTGAGTCTCTGTTGTAAGGTTCATTTGCTGCCTTGAAAACCATTTTTGATAGAGGTATTATAGTATCCTTATCTAAATAAACAGGATTATCTAATCTTTTTGCAAGTTCAGAAGAAACAAAAGTTTTTCCACAAGCAGGTGGTGAACCTATAAGAATTAAATGCTTTTTCATATCGTCATCTTCCTTTGTTCTATAATTAATATTTGCACTTGTTAAAAAAAGTACAAACTACATTGTTTATTATATCACAAAGTATATATAGAAGTACAAGAAAAAAACATTTTTTAAGTAAAAAAAGTTTTTTTAAATTTATTTTAAGTGTTAAGTTACTTAATATTATAAATAAAATTAAATATATTTAAAAAATACTCGAAAAAATCTCTGGATATTAAAAACAGTAGATAAAAAAATATCAATATAAAAGCTTTTCTATTGTTAATATATTATATCTAATCATTAGGTTCTTCTTTAAAACGTAACCTTATAGTAAGAAACAAATGATAACTTTATTCATAAAATATACTAAAGAGACCTCTATATGTCTAATCATTCATTAATATGGCAATACTAAAAATGATAAAATATTTGAAAGTAGGGTGCTGCGATGAATGTAGGTAATATAGTTAAAATAGAAGATAATAATGAATGGAAGGGTATGTATGGCATTATAAGATATATACATGGCGATGAAGCTTATGTATTTTGCGTGCAAATGCCCTGCTATCTTTACAGAGTAACTAAAAATAATAATATAGTTTTGGTAAACTAAATTTATACTTTGTTGATATCCAAGGAGAATTAATATAAAATGAACTTGGATATCTTTTTACATGGAGGAAGAAAAAAATTGTTTAATATAGAGGATATTTTATCCGAGGATTATAGTAAATATCCTGAGGATGCAAAAGAGTATTTAATTAAATTTAACCAAAAGCTTAGAGAGAGCATAAAAGAGGAACTTATTCAAGATAAGATGGATATGGTAATGAAAAATGTGAATAATGACAAAGAGTACTTAGTAGGAGTCTTAGAGGAAATATTGGAAAATGGATTTAAAGGCTATAACAATATGTCTACTAGAGCTTTGGTAAATACATATTTGTCACAAAAGGATCAGCAGGATTTCATAGGGCTAATAGAGAAAGTGAGCAATGCACTTTCATAAAAAGTATACTGTCAACAATCATAGCTTGAAATCTATAATGTTATTGATAAGTTAATCGTAAATATGTTTTGGAACTTAGAGTCTTTCGTGCTATACTAAAAAAGTCGTGCAAAAATTAAATATAGTATAGGAGAGATAGTCTTGTTAGTACCGAAATTAGTTACTTGTCTTAAAAAATATTCCAAGGATCAATTTATTAAGGATTTCATTTCAGGGATAATAGTAGCAATAATAGCTCTACCGCTTAGCATTGCTTTAGCTATTGCTTCAGGAGTATCACCAGAAAAAGGTTTGTATACTGCAATTATAGGAGGATTTATAGTATCTTTACTTGGTGGGAGCAGAGTTCAGATAGGAGGCCCTACAGGAGCTTTTGTAGTTATTGTATACGGAATAATACAAAAGCATGGTGTTGAGGGATTAATAATAGCCACAATCATGGCTGGCATTTTTTTAATAATAATGGGAGCTTTGAAGCTAGGAAGCCTCATAAAATACATACCTTTTTCTATAACCACTGGTTTTACAACTGGAATAGCTGTGGTTATATTCTCTACACAAATTAAGGATTTATTAGGACTTCAAATGCAGTCCGTGCCTTCAGATTTCATAAGTAAATGGATTGCTTACATAAAGCATATGAATACAATAAGCATGACTAGTGTGTCTGTTTCTTTAATAACCCTAGCTATAATAATTCTGTGGCCTAAAATAAATAAAAAAATTCCAGGTACCTTTGTGGCTATAATAGTTGTTACTCTATTATGTTCATTGCTAAAGCTTAAGGTTGATACCATAGGAAGTGAATTTCATAATTTGTCTTCAGCATTCCCCAAATTTACAATACCTAATGTGAATTTAAAGATTATAAATGAACTTATGATGCCAGCTATAACCATTGCTGTACTAGGATCTGTTGAATCACTTCTTTCAGCAGTGGTAGCAGATGGTATGATAAAAGATAAACATCAGTCAAACACAGAGCTTATAGCTCAAGGGATTGCTAATATTTTTTCAGGCGTTTTTGGGGGGATACCAGTCACTGGAGCAATTGCAAGAACAGCAGCCAATATAAAAAATGGTGGAAGGACACCTGTTGCTGGAATGGTTCATGCAGTTTCACTACTTTTTATAATGATGATTTTTATGCCCTACGTAAGACTTATACCTATGGCATCTCTAGCTGCCATACTTGTGATGGTATCTTACAACATGGGAGATTGGAAAGCATTTGAAAGAATATTAAGAGCACCAAAAACTGACGCTTTCATATTTTTGATAACTTTTGTATTAACCATAGTGCTTGATTTAGTACAAGCTATAGGCATAGGAATAGTACTATCATCTCTTCTATTCATGAGAAAAATGGCACAGCTAACTGATGTGAAATATATGGAAGATGTTAGTGAGGATGAGGAAATATGTGAGTTACTTAATGGCATTGAAAATACTGAAGACATAGCTGTTTATGAGATTAATGGTCCCTTCTTTTTCGGAGCAGCCAGCAAATTTGTTTCTTCTATGTCTGAGATAAGCATGCCTCCTAAAGCCCTTATAATAAAAATGGAAAAGGTACCTTTTATGGATGCTACAGCTTATCAAGCCTTTAAAACTCTTTATGAAAACTGCAGTCAATACGGAACTAATTTAATTATAGTTAGGCTTCAGCAGCAGCCTTTTGATATGTTGAAAAAGTATGGATATATGGATATAATAGGTAAAGAAAATTTTTGCGATGATATGGAAAGCGCTTTAGAGAAATTAAAAAAAGAAATAGCATGATTTTGCTTTAGGGGTAAGTTTAAAAAGCTTACCCTGCATATTTGGAGGGATAAATGAATAAGGGTGAAAAATATGATTATATGCTAAAAAATATTAAAGACGATGAACTTGGATTGTTCGAAAAATACGAGGAAATTTTAAATGAAATCAGAGAAATTATTTTAACTTATAATGCTGAAGCTGTGCTGGATATAGGCTGTGGAACAGCTAATTTGTGCGGACCTATCAGCCGTAAAATAAAAGTTATTGGTATAGATAAAAATGAAGAAATGCTGCTTCAGGCAAAAAAGAAATATCCTAAAATGAGTCTAAAGCAAGGAGATTTTTTAGACAAGCCATTTGAAGAAGAAATAGCAGATATTATAGTAACTACCCTTGTTTTTCATGCTATCACCAATAAAAAACTGGCACTGGAGAATATGATTAAATATTTAAAGCCTAATGGGAAAATAGTAATTGCGGATTACATGTTTTTAAATGAGGAAGAGAGAGAGAACTGTAAGAGAGTTCTTTTAGAAGCTGGAAAGAAGGAACTTTGGGACTTTATCAATTCCAAGAACTATACAAATGTAGAAATGTTGGAAGATTACGTTGAAACTTTAGGGTATAAATTTAGAGCTAAGCACATAATCAATTTTACATGGCTTGTAGAAATTGAAATATAATATTAATATATATTTAATAGAACAAAGGGAGGCAATATTTATGAAAGTGTACATAAGTGCAGATATTGAAGGTATTACTGGAGTTACCAGCTGGAGTGAAACTGAAAAGACTCATGGTGACTTTCAAAGCTTTGCAAAGCAAATGACCAGGGAGGTAAAAGCAGCCTGTGAAGCTGCCTGTGAGGCAGGGGCTTCAGAAATTTATGTGAAGGATGCTCATGATAGTGCAAGAAACATTGATATAGCAGAGCTTCCCGAATATGTGGTGCTTCAAAGGGGATGGGCAGGAGAGCCTATGTGCATGGTTAGCGGATTAGATTCCAGCTTTGATGCTGCAATATTTCTTGGCTATCATTCAAGAGGGGGAAGTGGTACAAGTCCCTTAGCTCACACCTTGAGCACCAATTTGGATCATATAAAAATTAATGACAGATACGCCAGCGAATTTTTAATAAATGCTTATGCAGCAGCTCTTTACAAGGTTCCGGTAGTATTTGTAAGCGGAGATAAAGGCTTAACCGAAGAAGTGAAAGAAGTAAACGGAAGCATAGCCACTTTGGCAGTAAAGGAAGGACTAGGGAAATCTACTGCAAGTATTCATCCTGAAAAGGCTATTAAAGAAATTAAAAGCACTGTGGCTAGTTCTTTAAAGGAGTCATTAAGCGGATGCATGCTTACTTTACCAGATAAATTTAATGTAGAGATTGGTTATTTAAAGCAGGAGGATGCCTTTAGAAATTCTTTCTACCCAGGAGCAAAATTAGTTTCTCCAAAGGTAATTTCTTATACCGCTGAAAATTATTACGAAGTGCTTAGATTTCTTCATTTTGTAGCGTAAATAAGATTAGTAAAAAAGGTAAGGAAACAGTTAATAGATAAAAAGTAAGAGTTATGGTTAAAATTCGCCTAAAGCGAATTTCTACCTAAACTCTTCACTTTTACCTATTACTTAGTAAGCAATTACTGAGAAGCTGCTGCCATGTAATCCTCATAATTGCCATTAATGGTTTTAATGCCATGGCTGCTTAGCACGCATACTTTAGTAGCAATTTTGTTTATAAAATATCTGTCATGAGATACAAATATAATAGTGCCTTCATATTTAGTTAAAGCCTTTTCTAGAACTTCCTTGCTAAATATGTCTAGATGATTTGTAGGTTCATCCAGAATCAGCACATTAGCCTGCTTAAGCATCAGCTTGGCTAGAGCAACTCTCGCTTTTTCTCCTCCGCTTAAAGCCTGAATCTTTTTATACACATCTTCTCCTGAGAAAAGAAAGCGTCCGAGAATATTTCTAATATTTCCTTCCTTATCATCAGGACATTCCTGCCAAAGTTCATTAAGAACAGTGTTTTCCGCCCTTAGGTTTTGATGTTCCTGATCATAATAGCCTATAGAGATATCTTTTCCCCAGTATAATGCTCCGCTGTCTAAATTAATATATCCCATGAGAGCCTTTAGTAAAGTAGATTTACCGGTGCCATTTGGACCTAGAATAGCTACCTTGTCACTTCTATAAACTGATAGATTTAAGCTATCAAGAAGCTTTTTTCTATTAATTCCATCACCTACACAAATGGAGCCATTAGAAACGAAAAGTACATCTTTATGAGACTTTTGTTCCAGTGAAAATTCCATTTTTGTCCGCTTAAGCTCAGCTTGAGGTTTATCGATTTTATCCATTCGATTTATTATATTTCTTTTATTTTTAGCAGCTTTTGAAGAAGTAGCTCTCACTATATGAGTATCTACAAAGGTTTGAAGCCTTTTAATTTCCTGCTGCTGCATTTCATAATCCTTAAGCTGTTTTTCTTGATTTTTAGCTTTAATTTCCACATATTTTGAATAGTTTCCAGTATATTTGGTTAAAATTCCTCTTTCCATCTCCCATATGGAATCCACTAAAGCATCTAAAAAGTATCTGTCGTGAGATACTACTAATATGGCTCCATTGTAATTTTTTAAATATTTTTCAAGCCAGCTAAGTGCAATGAAATCCAAGTGGTTAGTGGGTTCATCCAATATAAGAAAGCTGGGTTCCTTTAAAAGCAGCTTAGCTAGGGCAAGTTTATTTTTTTCTCCGCCGCTTAAGCTAGAAACCAAGGTTTCTAGGGAAGAATTATTAAAGGACATACCATTAAATATTGTGTTTATTTTTTCATTAATGGAGTAGCCGCCGTGAATTTCGAAGTATTCCATCTTTCTGCTGTATTTTTCAGAAATAGAGCGCAGTTCCTTGGCATTGTCATAAACCTTGGGATCAGCCATCTTATTTTCCAGCTCTCTCAGCTGCTTTTCAATAATCAATAAATCAGAAAATGCATCAAGCAGCTCTTCATATATGGTATTATTTAAGCTTAAGCCATTGTCCTGCTTTAAATAGCCTAATTCGTCAAAGCTTCTATTAATCACATTACCAGTAAAGTCAGTATGCTCGCCTATTATTATTTTAAGCAGAGTGGATTTACCTGCTCCATTTACTCCTATTAAACCAATTTTTTCTTTTTTCTCTACCTTTAAGTTTATATTTGAAAGTATAGTTTTTCCTTCAAAACTGATACCTACATTGTTCATTTCTAATATCATAATTTTCTCCTTTCATACTACATATCTATATCACCTCCTTCCAATGTTACTCTTATGGTTCGAATCATCATAACTGCTAGTTTCATAATAATATTCCTCCTTACCTAAATAAAAAAGCCTCAGGCTTAAAGACCTGAGACTTTGATAACTATTAAAAATTCACTGCTTAGGAATTAAAATAAAACTTCTGAAGGTCTTTCAAATTAAATATGCTTTTATTTTCGGCTAAATTTATTGTGTTAAATTTCATATTAGTGACCTCCTTTTTATTTTAATTCAGAAAATTTAGTAATTTAAACAAGGTAAATATAACATAAAAATATAATTAATGCAACAATTATATAGGAAGAGACAAGAATATTTGTTATAATTTTGTTGATTCATTATGTTTTAAAAGAAGGAGAGATAAGGAATGATTTTTAAGGAAGTGTTAGATTACGCTGAAAGCGATAAAGTCCATAGTAAAATTCATACAAGAAAAGCGGTGAGAGCTGTTATTTTAAAAGGAGATAAGCTGCTTATGGTTCACTCCAATAGAGGGGATTATAAATTTCCAGGCGGAGGAGTAAACCCAGGAGAGAATGATTATGAAGCCTTAATCAGAGAAGTTGAAGAAGAAACAGGTTATCTGGTTAAAAATATAGAAAAAAAGATAGGAATGGTATTGGAAAGAAAAGAAGATGAGTTTGACAAGGAAGCCTTATTTGAAATGGAGTCACATTATTACGCATGTGAAGTAGAGGAGGAAATGCATCAGCAGAATTTAGATGAGTATGAGAAAGAATTAGATTTTTATCCTGCTTGGATTTCCCTAAAGGATGCCTTGGAAAACAACAAGTTATTATTAAATAACCCTGATATAAATCCTTGGACAAGAAGAGAAATAAAGGTATTAAGTAAATTGCTTTAGCCTTAGAATGTAATTTTTTTATATCCTCAATTAAATGTATTAAAACACACATTTTTGCATATAAAAAACTAGTGTAACAATAGTATGAATTTTTAGTTAATTGCCTAATAATAGCAAGAATATATGGTAAAATAAAGTCAATAAATGATGTAAAAAGGGTGTGAATACATGTGGTATGAAAAGAGCATTGAAGATGTAGTCAAAGAATTGTCTGTAAATGTTCAAAATGGGCTTACTGCAGAAGAGGTGGAGAAAAGGAAGGAAAAATATGGACTTAATAAATTGGCTGAAAAAAAGAAAAGAGGGATTATCAGTCTTATTTTTGAGCAGTTAAACGATATCCTTATATATATACTTCTTGCAGCAGCAGTGATATCTTTTGTCGTAGGAGAAAGAAGCGATGCGGTAGTAATTTTCATAGTTATAATAATAAATGCAGTGGTGGGAGTAATTCAGGAATCTAAGGCGGAAAAATCTCTGGAGGCCCTTAAAAAATTATCCACACCTAAAGCAGTAGTGAAGAGAAATGGTGAGGTTATAGAGGTGAATTCCGAGGAGTTAGTACCTGGAGACGTGGTGCTGATTGATGCTGGAAGATACATTCCCTGCGATTTAAGACTTATGGAAACTGCCAATCTTAAGATTGAGGAATCTGCTTTAACTGGTGAATCAGTGCCTTCAGACAAGGACGCTAATGAAAAACTTTCAGAAGGAAAAACTCCTTTAGGGGATCAAAAAAATATGGCTTTTATGTCCACTTTAGCTACTTATGGAAGAGGAGTTGGGATAGTAGTTGAGACAGGCATGAACACTGAGATAGGTAAGATAGCAAAAATGCTTGACAATGAAGAAACTAGCCTTACTCCTCTGCAGAAAAAACTGGAGGAGCTTGGAAAAATCTTAGGCTTTGGAGCTATAGGAATATGCATATTTATATTTATAGTTGGATGGCTTCAGGGAAGAGATACCTTTGAGATGTTTTTAACAGCTATAAGTCTTGCAGTGGCGGCCATACCGGAAGGACTTCCAGCTATAGTAACCATAGTGCTGGCTATGGGAGTTACAAGAATGATTAAAGAAAATGCTATTGTAAGGAAGCTTCCTGCTGTTGAAACTTTAGGGGCTGTAAACGTAATCTGTTCAGATAAGACTGGAACTCTTACTCAAAATAGAATGACGGTAACCAAGTTTTATGTGGATAAAAAGCTGGATGATGCAGCAAATATTAATATAAATTTGGCTCCCCATAAGCTTCTCTTAGAAAATCTTATGCTGTGTAACGATGCAACCTATACGGAAAGCTCTAAGACAGGAGATCCCACAGAAATAGCACTTCTGGAGCTGGGAGCAAAATATAATATAATAAAGCAGGATTTAGAGGCTGCACATCAGAGGGTGGATGAAATTCCCTTTGAGTCCGATAGAAAACTTATGACTACGATAAATAAATATGAAGATAAGTATTACGTGATGACAAAAGGTGCAGTGGATAATCTGCTGAAAATATGCGATAGTGCTCTTATAAATGGCGAGAAGGTTTCATTAGATGAAAAATTGAAAGAAGAAATAATGAAAAGCTCTAATAGAATGTCCGATGATGCTTTAAGGGTGCTTGCTGGAGCTTACAAAATTATAGCTTCAAAGCATATAGAAATAGATGAATTGGAACAGGGTTTAACCTTCCTTGGATTGGTGGGAATGATTGATCCTCCTAGAGAAGAGGTGAAAAAATCTATTGAAGTATGCAAAGCCTCAGGAATAAAGACAATAATGATAACGGGAGACCATAAAAATACGGCCTATGCTATAGCCAAGGAGCTTGGCATTGCGGAATCTGAATCCCAAGCCATATTTGGTGCAGACATAGATGATATGACAGAAGAGGAGCTCAGTGCAAAAATAGATAATTTAAGAGTATTTGCCAGAGTTTCACCAGAGCATAAGGTTAAGATTGTAAAAGCCTTCAAGGCAAAAGGAAATATAGTTTCTATGACCGGAGACGGAGTAAATGATGCACCATCTCTTAAGGCGGCAGATATAGGGGTAGCTATGGGAATAACAGGAACAGATGTGGCCAAGGGAGCCTCAGATGTTATTTTAATTGATGATAATTTCTCCACTATAGTTTCTGCTATTGAAGAGGGAAGAAACATATTTAACAATATAAAAAAATCCATAGTATTTTTGCTTTCCTGTAATATAGGAGAAATTATAGCTTTGTTTTTAGCCATACTTCTTGGCTGGGCAGCTCCTCTTAGACCAATTCACATACTTTGGGTTAATCTTATAACAGATACTCTCCCTGCACTGTCCTTAGGAGTGGATGCCGGAGATAAGGATGTTATGAAAGAAAAACCAAGAGATCCAAAGCAAAGCTTATTTGCTGGTGGAGTTGGTATAAGTATAATTTTAAACGGTCTACTAATAGGTTTTGTTACTTTAGCAGCTTTTGTAATAGGACTTAAATATTATACTGGTGATCCTTCAATATTTCCTTTGATGCCTCATGATTTATCAAAGCCTGAATACAAAGATGCACTTACTCATGCCAGAACTATGGCCTTTGTAGTGTTAAGCGTTTCTCAGCTCTTTTATTCCTTTAATATGAGGCATCCTAAGAAATCCATATTCCAGATAGGTATATTTACTAATAAGTATTTAGTAGGTTCGCTTATCTTAGGCATACTTCTTCAATTAATGGTGATAACAGTGCCATTGTTTAGAAATATTTTTGATGTATTTAAATTAAGCATGATGGATTGGCTTCTTGTATTAGGAATCTCAATAGTGCCTTTGCTTTTAAATGAAATTATAAAGCTGGTAAAACGTAAATAGATAGATAAAGCAGCGAGTATAGAGGGTAAAAACCTGAATTCTCACTGCTATAATTTTAGGCTATGTTTTAAATAAGCATTGATTTTTAATACTTATTTAAAACATAGCCTGATTTTTTTGTTGCACAAATTCTTGACAAGTACTAACAAATAATCTATTCTATATATGGGTTGATTACATGAGTAACCAACCATACAACTACCGATGGGAAGGAGGAAACCCATGGAGTTTTCGCAAGATTCTATAAAACCTATTTATTTGCAGGTAGCAGAATGGCTTGAGGATGAGATTTTAAAAGGTAATCTAAAGGAAGAGGAGCAGGTGCTCTCGAAAAATCAATTTGCAAGCCTATATAATATTAATCCTGCCACTGCCAATAAGGGAATTAATATTTTAGTAGACGAAAATATACTCTATAAGAAAAGGGGAATAGGTATGTTTGTAGCAGTTGGAGCAAAGGAAATTATCATTTCTAAGAGAAAAGAAGGGTTTTGCAGGGAATTTATTGATAAGCTTTTGTATGAAGCTGACAAACTTGGCATGACAAAAGAAGAAGTAATCGAAATTATTAAGAAGAGATAGTTTAGGAGGTTATGAAATGAAGGCTGTAGAGTGTTTAGGTGTAACTAAAAATTATGGTAAAAAGGCAGTGGTAGATGGCATTAATTTGTCCTTAGAGGAAAATAAGATTTATGGACTTCTTGGAAGAAATGGAGCTGGTAAAACCACTCTTTTAAATATAATTGCTGCCCTTATAAAGGAAGACCAAGGACAGGTTAAGGTATTTGAAGAAATAGTTTTTGATAATGAAAAAATCTTAAATCAAATTTGCTTTGTAACTGACAGAATGACCTACATGAGCAACCTAAAAGTGAGCAAGATATTTAGATTGGCACAGGGCTTTTTTGAAAATTGGGATGAGGAATTTAAGAATCAGCTTATAGAAAGATTTAAATTGGAGGAGAACAAAAAATATAGGAGGCTGTCAAAGGGCATGCAAGCCTTAGTTGGAATAATAATTGGACTTGCTGCAAGATCCCCTCTTACTATATTTGATGAAGCTTATTCAGGTTTAGACGCAGCTGCGAGAGAGAGCTTTTACAAAATTCTTTTAAAGGACTATATAGATAATCCAAGAACTATAATTTTTTCCACCCACCTAATTGACGAGGTGAGTAATCTATTTGAAGAAATAATTATAATTGATAAAGGAAAACTGCTTTTACAGGAAGACATGAATACGATAAATGAAAAATCCTTTGAAATTTGGGGCGATGAAACTGAAATTGACAAGACTATAATAGGAAAAAGAGTTTTAAAAACAGAAACCGTTGGAAGAAGCAAAAAAGCCTTCATATTTGATTATATAGAAGAAGAGCATAATATTAAGCTAAAAAGAATGTCCCTTCAAGATTTATTTATAAATATCACAAATGAATAGGAAGCAGGTGACAAAATGCATTCAATAAAAAAATATGTAAAGCTGCACCATGACTTTACCAGTAATATGGAGTATTTAAGCTATTTTATTTGTACCCTATATCCCTTGATTCTTATAATTACGGCAATATTATCTCACACAGACAATTTTAATAAGATTAATGATGTGTCTAATATACTTTCTTATGGTACAATGATTTTCAGCAATTTTTTACTAGCTATGACTTTGCATAGCTTAGGAAAGAAAGTGCAAATGTTTTTTAGGGCAACAAAAAAGAATTTTTATGTATCTATGATGATATATTGGATTTATATAAATATAGTGCTTTCAATAATTCATGTTATACTTTCAAAACTCCTTTTACATTTTTATAATAATGTAAGTATAGATATATACAGCAGTCTAAAAGAATTTTTTATGGTGTTTTCCTTATTCACATTGTTTGTAAGTCTATTTAATATATTTTCCATATACTTAGATAGAGGTCGCAATGAATTTATATTTTTATTTTTCCTGCCAATTATAATACTTTTTAAGACTAATCCAACAGACTTAAATTTATTGCACTGTTCGTTAATGCTTCTCTTGTCAGTTGTTTTGATTTATGCAGGATGGCTACTTGAGAAGAATACTTATAGTAGCAAAGCTCATGATACTAAACCCGGAAGAAAAATTAGAATTGAAAAGAAGTTGCAGAAAAAAACAAGGCTTACTAAATTAAGAGCAGCAATTCAAATATATAGCTTTCAGGACCTTGGACTTGTAGCTGTGCTAGCTATTCTTTGCTTAGTATTTTTGTTTAATGAAACAGGAGATAATGGAGGAAAACAACTTATATCTCAATATCTTTTATTGTTTATGTGGATGCCAATGGTAGCTGTGTTTGACTGCAACTTTAATTTTTCAATAAGGCTTGTGATGCACTCACAATTTAGTGCGTCCAGAAGATTGTTTTATAAGGCTTATTTGATAGCTACTATGTTTAAAGCTATCTGTGCTTTAATTGTATTTATAGCTTTTGTGCTTCTTGAGAAACTGGTGTGTTATGAAAAAGGACTCACTGCGAGAATTGATATATTTGGCAATAAATATGCAGGTATAAGCAGCAATGAATTTATAAGTATATGTGCTTTGTTTTTTGCAGTAACCTTGTTTTTCTATTCAATATGCACACTTTTTGCGGCATCAGAAAGACTACAGGGACTTGCTTTCATATTGGAGATAGCAGTTTTTACAGTAATGAATGTAGACCTTCTATCAAGTGGTAGAATTAATTTTAATAATGTAAATATACTTGTTTCGATTATTTTGCTCATAGCTAGCCTGGCCTTTTATATTGCTTTTAGACTTCTACTAAAAAAGAAAAACCTAGGCAAGTCATGGTTTTCAAATACCTTGATAGCTATGTCTAATACTAAAAACTAAATATTGACAAAATAACTCCCTATAACTATAATGCTTGTGCCTTAAAAACACAGTAGATTTGATTAACTATTTGGTTAATCAAATTTGAAAATGCATTATATTAAGGGGGTTATTTTTATGAATTTAAAAACACTTAAGGCCACATTTAAAAGAAATCTTACCATTCACATCAGAGCCTATCCTAAGGACTTTTTTATCAGCAGTGTAATAGGCTCTATCTACACAGCACTGTCAGCTTACTTTATTTATTATCTATTGTTTAATGGCAGCGTTAATGCATCTTTTTCTTCCTTTTCGGGAACCTCAGATTATATGAGCTATGTAATCCTTGGAAATTGTATGTATCTATACGTGGTAAGGACATGTCTCAATGTGAGCAGAAGCTTAATCACTGAAAAAAGGGAAGGCACCTTGGAAAGCCTCATGCTGGCACCCTTCAAAAGAGTGCAGTACTTTGTAGGAAATATGTTTGAGCAAACCATAACTACCACCTGTGAGATGATAATTACAGTATTAGTAGCTATGCCTTTTGGATTAAGCTTTGGAGGCATAAATGTTTTATCAGCCATGCTGGCTTTCTTAGTGTCATTATTTGCATATTTTTCATTATCACTAATACTTGCTAGCATTATGCTTTATTTTAATGATACTTATATTTCTCAAAACACCTTATTTGCTCTGCTCTTCTTAGTATGTGGTGTAACTTTTCCCGTGCAATACCTTCCTCAGAGCCTTCAGATAATTTCAAAAATCATACCAGTAACAGCATCCATTGATCTTGTCAGAAACAGTGTGATATCTGGAGCTGGCATTATGCAGCAAGGTAAGGATTTTATAGAAGTTATAGCCTTAAGCCTAATGTATTGCCTGGTCGGTTTCAAGCTGCTGAAAAAAGTGGAAATTATAGCATTAGAGAAAATAAATATGTAGGAGGGAAAAAATATGTTAAAGGTAGAAAATTTGAAAAAGGTTTATGATACAAAGGTTAAGAAGGGACTTTTCAAAAGTGAGAGATTTCTAGTCGAAGCGGTTAAAGGTATAGACATGGAGATAAAGGAAGGTCAGATAGTAGGACTTTTAGGCATAAATGGAGCAGGAAAAACTACTACCATAAAGATGCTATCCACCTTGCTCAGCCCTACCAGCGGAAGCATAAATATTGACGGACTAGATGTAGTTAAAGATTCTGAAGAGGTTAAGAAAAGAGTAAACATGGTAGCAGGCGGTGAAAGAATGCTTTACTGGAGGCTCACTGGCAGAGAAAATTTAAAATACTATGGTGAGTTATACAATATAGATTCAAAAAAGCTAGAGAGCAGAATAGATTATTTGCTGGATTTAGTAGGGCTCACAGAAAAACAGAATTTAGCTGTGGAAAGATACTCCAAGGGAATGAAGCAGAGACTTCAGATAGCAAGGGGACTTATTAATGATCCAAGCTATATTTTCATGGATGAACCTACTTTAGGCTTAGATGCAGTGATAGCAAGAGAGCTGAGAAAGCATGTTAAAGATATAGCTCATAATGAAGGAAAAGCTATATTGCTTACTTCACATTATCTTCAGGAGGTAGAGGAGCTTTGTGAATATATTTATATCCTGGATAGTGGTAAAATAATAGCACAGGGAACCCCAAAGGAGCTTTCTCATATAGGTATGAGTCATAAGGTGCTTTGCATTGAGGTAGATAGCTTAAATCAAAAGCTTCATCAGGATATAAAAAGATTATGTATGTCCATAAATGGCTGCAGCATGAGCTTCCATGAGGAAAATAGGCTTTATACTATAAAATCTCTTGAGGATATAAGTACCGAAGTGGCTAGAATCCTTATGGAGAATAATATGCCTATCAAAAGCTTTTATTCAAAGGAACCCAATCTTGAGGATGCTATTATTAAGCTTTCAAAGGGGGCATAGAGGATGAGATATTTTTTAAAAGTAACCTTAGCGGAAATGAAGAAGCAGCATAGCAATAACATTCATAATAAAAAAATGTATATAAGCCATTTCCTTTGGCCGATACTTACTTTTATTTCAGCCTATTACAGCTATAAGCCCTTTAATTTTGATAAAATATCCTCTAAGGTAAGTTACCTGAATGAGCATAATATTTTGATATTCATGCTCATAGGCTATATGAGCCTTCAATTTTTTCAATGCTTAATACAATCAGCCTGGAATCTGTCCTATGAGAGGGTGTCTGGAACCTTAGAGCTCATATATTTAACTCCAGCCAGCAGATTAGGCTTTGTAGCTGGAAATGCTATAAGCTCTCTATTTGAAAGCATATGGCTTTTCGTAGTGTTTTCAGCGGCGGTGTTATTTATAAATGGGAGCAGTATGAAGGTAAATATAATTACTCTTATAGTAGGAATTGTGCTGGCTATAATTATGGCCATGCTTTGGGGTATGCTCTTAAATGCTATATTTTTATTTTCCAGAGACTCGGGATTTTTATTTACAGTTCTGCAGGAACCTATGGAAATGTTCGCTGGTATAAAGACTCCTACAGCTATTTTTCCATTTTGGGCCAAGGTGTTGAGCGTAGTATTTCCTCTAACTTACTGTGCTGAAATACTGAGAAGAGCTGTTTTAAATGGAAGCTCCCTATGGCAGATAAAAACTTTTCTTTTAGGCAGCATAATAGTTGGATTAATAATGTTTGTAACCACTATTTTATGCCTGAGAGCTGCTGAAAAATACGCTAAGAGAACTGGAAATATGGCATTATTTTAAAATAGAATCTTGAGGATAAATTTAGTACTTGGAGGAATTTATATGAATGTAGAAGCTATGATAAAAGATATAGAAGAATTAGTAGAAAACCAGTGTAGGCAGGAGAGCAATATTTTTGGATATGAAATTTGGGAATATCATATAAAACAGGTAGTAGAATATGCTGTAATTTTAGCTGATAGCTTAGTGGCAGATAAAGAAGTAGTTAAAATTGCAGCTCTCCTCCATGATTATGCAGGAATTAAAGATAAAGCTATGTATGAACAGCATCATATATACGGAGCTGAAGAAGCTGAAAAAATATTATTGAGTTATGGATACGAATTGGATAAAATAAAAGAAGTAAAAACATGCATAATTGAGCATAGAGGGAGCGTGCTTTTAGAGAAAACCTCTAAAGAGTCCATATGTATTGCCAGTGCAGATGCTATGGCACACATTGCTTCTGTACCTTCACTCTTACACCTTGCTTATGTAAAGAAGGGCATGAAGGTTGATGAAGGGGCTGCTTGGGTTAAAGGAAAAATAGAAAGAAGCTATAAGAAGCTTTGCAAAGAAGCAAGAGAAGTAATACAACATAAATATGAAGCAGTAAAAGAAATTTTATATTAAAACAGAACGTAAAATAGAAACTTTGGGAAAGGAGAGTATATATTTGAAGCTGGAAGAAAAAGTATATGATAAATATAAAGTGGAATTTATATATTCTCCTTATTTTGAGATGATGTGCAGTCTCCATGTGTTATCAAATCCGCATCACCACCTGGAGAAACTAAATTGGGCAAGTAACATGAAGGAAAAAATAAATAAAAATTTATATGATAAAATAATTAAGCTTTCTTCAAGGCTTGATGAATGGATGTTTGGAATGAATCTATGCGATGCGGGAGAAAAGGTAAATGATTTAAACATAATGGCAGCTATAGATTATCTGTTGGAGCTTGATATAAATGAATTTATGTATTTCTTCCTGGGAAGAGAAGCTGATAGAAAAACTATAAAAAAGTGGATCATTGGAAAAGAATTTCCAGGGAAATATAAAGACTTAAGAGTGGACATGAATATTTTTAAGGATGCAGAAAGCTTTAGAAGAGAATTTATTTTTTGTATTAAAGAATATTATTATAGCTATTTTGAAAAAGAGCTGAAATTTATAGAACCTCTTTTGATTAGAACTTTAAGAAAGCATATAGCTAGATGTGAAACCATTGGATTGTTAAAATATATAGACGAGCTTCACCCTAGAATTGAGATAGGAGAGGAAGAAATATATTTTCACAAATATACTAAATTTAATGTGAATATTAGTGATATGGAAATCATATCTATTAGAGTAAGCAGTTTTATAGATCCACATTTGCTTATCGACATTACAGATAAAAAACATATAGAGCTCACCATAAGAGCTCATCTGGAGCAGGCCTCAGAGGTAGTGCCTATAGATCTTTCCAAAACCATGAAGGCTTTAGGAGACGAAACTAGATTGAGAATACTAAAGTGCATATACGCATCAAAGGCTTCCACTCAAAGCATAGCTAAAGAGATTAATGTTTCTGAAGCTGGGGTATCAAAGCAGCTCAAGCTGTTATACGAAGCGGATTTACTTTACAAGCAGCGAGAGGGAAATTATATGTACTATTACATAAATAAGATGACCATAGATAGAATTCCCATGGATATATATCAATTTATAGATAAATAGAATTCTAGGATAAATTTGGAATCTGATAAAAGTAATGCCCAATTTTTACTTATTTCATAAATTATTTATAAGTTGTTAACATTTAATCCTTATAATGTTATAATAATTAGAAATTACTAAGCCATAGGAGGTGAAAAAGTATGGAAGACTGTAGAGTAATTCCTGTAGGACATAAGCTGAGATTACTTAGAAAAAGATACAATCTTCGTCAGGAAGAGATTGTAGGAGATGATGTTACTAGAAACTTAATAAGCCAAATCGAAAATGGCAAGGCAAAGCTAACTAGAAGTACAGCACAAATAATCATGTCCCATGTAACCGAAATACTAGAGAAAAACAATCTTACCTTAGATATAGATATAGAATATCTATTAGAAGATCAGGAGGCTCAAGCTAGAAAAATACTGGACCAATTCATAGATGAGCTAAAAGAACTGCTTGATAATAATGATACAAGCTTTATCAATACTCTTAAGGATGCTGATCAATTCTTGCTGGAATGGGATTTCATTGATAAAAAGATACTCATATGCGAATTAGCAGGAGACTATTTTTCTGGTAATAATGATTTCTATAAAGCTTCGGTATATTATGAGAATGTAAAATGCCTTATGAATTTAAATATGGATGTGGCTTCACTAATACCTGTGCTAAAAAAGTTATCAAAGGTATATTTTTGTATGGAAAAATATAAAGACGGAATTGATGTATGTAACTATGCATTAGATAGATTCCCACAAATGAATGACGACTACAAAGTGGTATTTTTGTTTAATAGTAGTCTGTATTATAATTATTCTAAGGAATATAAGAAATCTTTAGATATTATTGATAAACTTAAAAACATTGTTAATGAAAATACAAAAGATAAGCATGGTGATATATATATTAGAATATTATTGTTACAAGCTTCAAGCTTGCAATTTTTAAAATGTTATGACGAAGCATTAAAAATTTATAACATAGCCTTAGAAATTACTTCTAAAGAAAATTGTGGATATATATCTATATACTGTAATAATATTTGCGAGATATATATTGATATGGGTAAAATTGAGGAAGCTAACGAACGTATAAATTTTATTTTAAATAATTTAAAAAACATACCAAATGATTTTATTATGTTACCTCAATTATATTTAGAAATTAGCAGAAGGTATATAGAATTAAAGGATTATGATAATGCTGTTACTTATCTGAGAAAAACTTTGAACTTGGCAAAAGCATTTAAATATTCTTTTGTTATAAATGATGTTATAATGGAACTAATACATATGTCTCATAAGGATTTGGCTGTAAATATTAAAGATGAATTTATTGAATTAGTTACTAACGTTGGTAGTGTTAATAATATGTTGATGCTAAACGTTCTTCAATATTTCACAAAACTAAATGATGCTAAATCCGTTATAGAAATATGTGAATTTTGCAAAAAATACTCAGAAAATACGTATAAAGGACGTGATTAAAGTGTTTTTCAAACATAAAAAGATTTACTCTATTGCCGTTATTCTTACTGTAACAGTTGTATCTTCTAGTGTAGCTATATACCTATTATCAAGTTTGCCAGGTTTTCCATTAGATTAAGTAATAATACGAGAATACTTAATGTACTTAAATATTCTATAAAATAAGAAGAACTAATGATGTTAAGGTAATACATGAATATAATAAAAAATTATAAGGAGATGTGATTAAAGTGACTTTTAAAATTAAAAAAGCATTTTCTACAGTGGCTGCATTCACATTTATAATTGTATCATCCAGCATCGCAGTACATTTACTGCAATATTATCCAGGATTTCCCTGGAGTTAATAGATAAAGAACATAAATAAAAAATAAACTGCTAAAAATCCACCTAGAATTAAAATTTTAGGTGTTTTTTTGCGTAATTGATATCACAGCTATTAAGAGCTTTTAGTTCAGAAAAATTATAAATCTATTTAATTAAAATCAATTTCTAAATTGTCATATATTGAAACTTTTATTTTATCTTTAAAGGTATAACTTTAAAGAGCTGCGTATTGATCACTTCTATCAAGAGTATAAATTAATATAGTTTTGCTTACAGGATTTACTATACAAGATTCTCTTATCTTAAAATTTTCGTATAAGCTAAGCTTTGTAACATAATCATTAGAAGGCCTGAAAGGTGATACTACTTCTACAATCATATTATAGCAAATGTTAAATCTTTGATTTCAGATATTCATTCGGGAGATAGAAATGACTGAAGTTGCTGTACATGAAATGAAATATTATGGTAAAGAAGTGAATTCGGACATAGATGTAGTTAATTATAGTGATGAATGTTATGCTGATTTTTGGTAAATTCTATGTCTTTATCAGGAATATCGTTGAAGTAGATATTCATTACCATTAAGGCTTTCTTACGAATTTCTATTAGCTTGTTGATATTATATCAACAAGCTCTTTATATATGTGAAAAATATGAAATTATTTACTAATATTATTAATCAAAAATGATTAGATTGTGTAAATTTAATAAATATGGTATGATTTTTACTATAAAAGACATATTAGTACATAATAGTACATATTATTATATTATTCTACATGATGTATTATCGCACAAATTTTATTAATCTTAAAGTATTATTATTTCCTTATTTGTTGTTGAAATTTGGAAAAAGATAAGCTTATTAAAATTACTAAAACTTGAAAACCTTATCAATGTTTTGCTGGTTACGTATGCAATTTATCGCAAAATAATAATGCTCAAAAATCAATTGAAAGAAGGGTGAATTTAAATGGTGAATTCAAATTATTTTAAAACAGATGAAGCTATACTTGCTGCTTTTAAATTAGTGCTGCCTTACCTTAATAGAATTGTACGAGAGGATATGGCTGTTGGATTAACGGACCTAAATGAATATATAGCATACTACAGAGCAAAAGAATTTGAATTGGACTTACCTCCAGGAAAACCAATAAATGATATAAGCACAATTGTAGAATGTATTAATACTGAAAAAGCTACTTTTGATGATATACCAGTGGAAGTATATGGTAGGCCAATCAAGACAATCTTCACTCCAATATATGGCGTGGATAATAAAGTCATAGGAACATTAAGCTCAGGCATTGACTCAAATGATAATTTTCAATTAATAAGCAATGTTAATAAGTTAGCTTCTTCTACAAAGCAAGCTTCAGAAAGTGTTGAGCAGATAAGTGAGAGCGCTGCAGAACTTGCAGATTCAGGACAAAAATCTATAGCACTTGCTCATGATTTGACAGAGAAATTTAGAGATACAAGTCAAATTCTAGAACTTATAAAAGGTATTGCTTCTCAAACGAACCTTTTAGGCTTAAATGCTTCTATAGAAGCATCGAGAGTTGGCGAGTTAGGCAAGGGTTTTTCGGTGGTTGCTACGGAGATAAGAAAATTAGCTGCACAGTCTAAAGAATCTGCAGTGAAAATTCAAAATATGTTAAATGAAATGAATAAAATTGTTAATTCAATTAATGGTTTAATAGAATCGAATGGAGCTGTTAGTGAAGAACAAGCAGCAGCAACTCAGGAGATATCTGAAAATTTAGTGAATATAAATAAAGCTGCTAAACAGCTAGAGGTTTTTGTAACTCGATATAATTAAATTTGATTACATTTTTAAATGAAAAAGCTGCGACAAAATTAATTCGTCACAGCTTTTTTAAAAAAAGAGGAAATCTATATCTAAAAAGATATATGCTGCTTTTCGTAGGCGGCAATTTTATCTTCCTTAAGAAGTGTAAGGGAGATATCATCATAGCCATTCAATAATTTTTCTCTTCTGAAGGCATCTATTTCAAAGGAAAAGCTCAAGCCCTTGTCATCCTTTATAGTAAGCTCTTTAAGATCCACTTCTAATTTATAATTTTCATATTTTGAAGTTCTTTCAAAAAGCTCATCTACCTTTGCATCTTCCAGCTTTATAGGAAGTATTCCGTTATTAAAGCAATTGTTATAGAATATATCTGCAAAGCTTGGGGCAATTATTACCTTAAAACCAAAATCTGATAGTGCCCAAGGAGCATGCTCTCTGGAGGAGCCGCAGCCAAAATTAGCCCTGGATATTAAAATTGTGGAATTTTTAAAATCTGGCTTATTAAGCACAAAGTCTTCAATAGGTGCTCCTTTTTCATCGAATCTGAGTTCATAGAATAGAAATTGTCCAAAGCCACTTCTTTCGATTCTCTTTAAAAACTGTTTTGGTATGATGGCATCAGTATCCACGTTTACTCTATCTAAAGGAGCCACAACCCCTATATGTTTAACAAAAGGTTCCATAAATAATCCTCCTCCTACTATTTTAAATCTCTAACATCAACAAAATGTCCATATATAGCAGCTGCTGCGGCCATAGCTGGAGAAACTAGATGAGTTCTGCTTCCTCTTCCTTGTCTTCCCTCAAAGTTTCTATTAGAAGTAGAAGCGCATCTTTCACCAGGCTTCAAAACATCTGGATTCATGGCAAGGCACATGCTGCAGCCTGCATCTCTCCATTCAAAGCCTGCTTCTATAAATACCTTATCTAAGCCTTCTTCCTCTGCTTGTTTTTTCACCTTAACAGAGCCAGGAACAACAAGAGCCGTTACCTTCGGATTAGCCTTTCTTCCTTTAGCAATTTTTGCTGCTGCTCTTAAATCTTCAATCCTTCCATTAGTACAGGAACCTATGAATACATGGTCAATTTCTATGTCCTTCATAGCTATGCCAGGAGTAAGTCCCATATATTTAAGAGCCTTTTCAGCACCATGCTTTTTGTCTTCATCCTGAAAATCCTCTGGAGAAGGAACTTTATCTTCAATAGAAGCCCCCATTCCCGGACTTGTTCCCCAGGTTACTTGAGGTGCAAGAGTGGATAAATCAAATGCTAGTTCTTTATCAAACCTTGCATCTTCATCAGACTTTAATGTTTTCCATAGAGCTACTGCTCTATCAAAAGCTTCTCCTTTAGGAGCATGAGGTCTTCCTTTTAAATAGGAAAAGGTAATTTCATCAGGAGGTATAAGACCGGATCTAGCACCACCTTCAATTGCCATATTACAAACTGTCAATCTTTCCTCCATGCTCATATTTTTTATTGCTGCTCCAGCAAATTCTATTACATAACCAGTTCCAAAATCAGTACCGTATTTGCTTATTATTCCAAGAATTACATCTTTGGCTGTGACTCCATACCCTAAACTACCTTCAACGGTTATTCTCATGGTCTTAGATTTTTTTTGTGGAAGACATTGAGTGGCGAGCACATGCTCTACCTCACTGGTACCTATGCCAAAAGCTAAGGCACCAAAAGCACCGTGACTTGCAGTATGGCTGTCACCGCATACTATGGTTTTGCCAGGAAGTGTAAGGCCAAGCTCTGGACCTATAACATGCACAACTCCTTGACTTTCGCTTTCCAAGCCAAAAAGGTTTACACTGAAATCTTCACAATTTTTATATAAGGCATCTATTTGCTGCTTAGAAATAGGATCTTTTATATCAAATCTATTAATGGTAGGTACGTTATGATCCATAGTAGCGAAGGTTAAATCTTTTCTCCTTACTTTTCTTCCCGCAATTCTTAATCCTTCAAAAGCTTGAGGCGAGGTAACTTCATGTATGAGATGAAGATCAATATACAGTAAGCTTTGATCTCCTGCTTCAGAGCTCACAAGGTGATTGTCCCAGATTTTTTCATATAAAGTTTTCCCTGTCATTTAAAATCTTCCTTTCATAAATAATACTGTACGAACAAATTCTTGTTGTAATTATATGATATACAGCTATATAATTGAAATACATATTAATTATGATTAGTATAACTTATAGTTATATAAGGAGAAAAATATGGAGAATAATTTGGAATTATATAAGATATTTTATACAGTAGCTAAGAGCGGCAATATTTCCTTGGCTTCACAGAAATTATTTATAAGTCAGCCTGCAGTAAGCAAATCCATAAAAAAATTGGAAGCTCAGCTGGGGATAGAGCTTTTCATAAGAAATTCAAGAGGGGTAAAGCTGACGGAAGAAGGAAAGATTTTTTATAAATATGTAGAAAAAGGGCTTAATGAAATTTCCATTGGAGAGAAGGTATTAGGAAAGCTTAAGGACGGAGAAGAAGGAAATATTAAGCTGGGGGTAAGCACCACTCTTTGCAAGCATTTTCTTATACCAAAGCTTAAAAAATTTAAAAAAGCATATCCCAATATAAAAATAAATATTATCAATAACACCAGTTCAGATACACTAAAGCTCATAGATAATGGGGAAATAGATCTGTGCGTAATAAGTGAGCCTATGGACAAAAATGATAATTATAATTTTATAAAGCTTCTAGAGATTCAGGATATATTTGTAGCCAGCAAAGAATATTTAGACACATTAAATACCATAGAAGCAGAGCATATATTTTATGATGCTACGGTAATGTTTTTAGAGAAAGATAATGTTACCAGAAGGTATATAGATAAATATTTTCAGGATAATGGCCTGGATATAAAGCCTGATATGGAAATAAGCAATATGGATCTTTTGATGGAATTTGCAAAGATAGGCTTTGGAATTACTGCCGCAATAAAAGAGTTTATAGCCGAAGAACTTAAGGCAGGGGAGCTTATTGAAATACCGATAAAGCCTGAAATACCTAAAAGAAATATAGGAATCGTTTATAGTAGTAATCTACCTCTGTCAAAGGCAGCAGAAACCTTGAAAAAATATCTCTAATAATATTTTTTATGTATAAATATTCTTGATATTAAATAGCATTTTAATACCAAGAGTATTTTTGTTATAATGGTAATAGTTGTAATAATATCGAAAGGAAGAAATTTATGGATAAATCAAAGGTGTTAAAGCCTACAGTTGAAATATTGTATAAAGATCAGCTTGAAGCTCTTAAAAATAGCGACAAAGGACCTAAGCCTATGAACTGGCAGCTGTCTCCTAAGAGCATAAGAGCTTTTATACTTGGAATGGATAAGCCTCTTGAGTATGAAGGAAGGAAAGTTAAAATAACCAGAAAATTTTATGGAGATGATACCTTAATTGAGAGATGCATAATAACCCTAGCTGGAAATAGAGGACTTATGCTGGTAGGAGAGCCTGGAACCGCTAAAACTATGCTCAGTGAATTGTTATCTGCTGCTATCTGTGGCTGCAGCACTAACACTGTTCAGGGAACAGCAGGTTCTACAGAAGATATGATAAAGTATACCTGGAATTATGCTATGCTTCTGGCAAAGGGACCAGTATCAGAAGCTTTAGTACCATCTCCATTATATATAGGAATGAAAAAAGGAATGATTACTAGATTCGAGGAAATAACCAGATGTCCTCAAGAGATACAAGACAGCCTAATAAGCATATTAAGCGATAAGATAATTACAGTGCCAGAGCTGGGAGATGAAGGTATAATCATGGCTTCTCCGGGCTTTAATGTTATAGCTACTGCTAATACCAGAGACAGAGGAGTTAATGAAATGAGCAGTGCTCTTAAAAGAAGATTCAATTTTGAAACCATTTTTCCTATTAATGATGTTAAATTAGAAGCTAAGATAATAGAAGGAGAAGTGGAAAAACTTTTAAGAGATTCTAACGTGGATATTGATATAGATAGAGATGCAGCAGAAATACTTGCAACAACCTTTCATGAGCTTAGAGAAGGAATCTCTTCAGAAGGATACAGAATAGATAAGCCTGCTTCCGTCATGAGCACAGCTGAAGCTGTATCTGTGTATTACCAGACAGTAATGAGCAGCTTCTATTACGGGGATAGTAAGGTCAGCATGGATTCTATGGTGCAGAATCTTTTAGGCTCAGTGCTTAAGGAGAGCCGAGAAGATATTGACAAGCTTAAAAGCTACTTCAATGTGGTGGTAAAAGCTAAAAGCAATGGTGATAGCAGATGGAAGGGTTACTATGATGCAAGAAAATGGGTCAGATAAATATATCAAAGCAGCTTATGATTTAAGTTCAAATGTGGTGTTTTTTCCAGTTAGACACCACAGTCCAGCCTGTGCCTTTCATTTAAAAAAAGCTATAGAAGCTTATGCACCTGAGATAATACTTATTGAAGGACCAGAAGGGGGAAACGCAGTTAAAGCTTATATAGATGATGAAGAAACTAAGGCACCTATATGCATATACTATAGCTACAGTGACAGCAAAGCTTTAATTGATGACAGTAAGGGAAAATACATGTGCTATTATCCATTTTTAGATTTTTCTCCTGAGCTTGTAGCTCTAAGGGAAGGAAGAAAACGAAAAATAACCGCAGAATTTATAGATTTATCCTATGCTGAGATGCTTATAAACAGCAAAAAGGCTGGGGAAGCTAAAAATAATAAAAATACATATAACGATGATTATATGATGGAAAGAAGTGCATTTATAAAGGCATTATGTGAAAAAGAAAGTTGCAGAAGCTACAATGAGCTTTGGGAAAAGCTGTTTGAGATAGATGGTATTAATATTTCTACTGAAAAGTTTATAGAAAATATGATAGTTTCCTGCTTCCTTTCAAGAGTAGGTTATGATGAGCAGCTGCTGCTAGAGGAAGGCTGCATTGCCAGGGAAACCTATATGGCTATGAATATACGAAAGGCTATGAAAGAATATAAAAGAATTCTTGTGGTTACAGGAGGATTTCATAGTGCTGCCCTCATGGGATTAATAAAGGAAGAAAAAGAGCTAAAGCTTCATAAGATACCTGAGGAAGATGAAGGTATCTATGCCATGGCTTATTCCTTTGAAGAGAGTGATCAGTTAAATGGCTATGCCAGTGGTATGCCTTATCCTAATTTTTATCAAAAGGTATGGGATAATCTAAATTGTAAAGTAGATAAGCCCTATGAAAAAACAGTGCTGGATTTTATAGTAAGATGCGGGGGAGCCATAAGGAAAAAAGAAGGAGGACTTTCTACAGCAGATGAAATAGAGGCTTTTAGCATGGCTTTAGGACTTAAAAATATAAGAGAAAAACGAGAGTGTGGGGTATATGAACTTCAAGACGGAATAAGGTCTTCCTTTGTGAAGGGAGAACTTGATTTAGCTTCAGAGGTGACCTTAAATCAGCTGAAGAAAATTCTTACTGGCAGAAAAATAGGAAGCTTATGTGCTGGTGCAGAGGTTCCTCCCATAGTAAAGGACTTTAAAAAAATATGCGAGTATTATAAGTTAAAACCTTCTACTGTGAAGGCAGAGGTTGCTCTATTTATATATAAGAATAAAAGGCAAAGTGAGGAAAGTAATTTCTTTCATAGGATGAAGTTTCTAAACACTAATTTTGCCATACTGGAAAAAGGGCCGGATTTTGCGAACAGAAAAAATACAAATTTGGTAAGAGAGCTTTGGAATTATAAATGGGACAGCAGAGTGGAAAGCAGTCTTATAGAGCTGTCAGTATATGGCGGTACAGTAAAGGAAGCTGCAGCTTCCATACTGAAAAAAGAATTTGAGAAAAATAAAAATTCTGCAGAAGGGGCATCTTTGCTTTTGATAGAAGCTTTCAATATGGGACTTGAAGAAAGCTTTAAAAATTTATCTGCTGAAATAGAAGCTATAATATCAAAAGATGGCATGTTTTCATCTGTGGTTAACTGCTGCTTTAATTTAAATTTTTTGTATAACTCGGAGGAACTTATTAAAGATAAAAGAGATGATAAAGCTGTAGAGTTTCTCAATCAAGCCTATAATAAAGCAGTATATTTAATGAATGATACCAGCTCTGTAGGCAGCGAGGAAGAAAATAAGATTATTTCTAATTTTAAAGATATATATAATTTAATAAACAAGAAATATTTGAACTTGGATAGGGAAATCCTGCAGGAGGCCTTAGAAGACCTAATAGCTAAAAAAGATTGTAACAGCTCTGTAGAGGGAGCAGCTCTAGGAATTTTATATGGAATTAATAAAATTGATATTCAGAAGTTAACCTCTAAAGCTGAGGAATATTTATTTGGAACGGGGGATAAGCTCTTGAAGTCTGCTAGCTTTTTAAAGGGGCTTTTTTCCACCGCAAAGGATGTGCTTCTAACAAAACAGGAATTGCTTAAGGGGTTAGATAATGTAATCAAAAATCTAGGTGAGGAAGAGTTCCTTAGCATAATACCTGATTTAAAATTAAGCTTTACTTATTTTAATCCACAGGAAGTAAGCTTAATTGCGGCCTCTGTGGCAGATTTTTATAATTATTCTAAGGAGGAATTAATGACTCCTGCAGATATAACTGAAAGTGATATTAGATTGGCGCAGGAGCTAGATGCTTTTGCTAAGGAGTATATAAAAAGCTGGTATTTTTAGCAGGCAAAGCTATATGGAGGTGAAAGAATGAAGGAGGATGCTTTAGCTTTAAACCGCTGGAGACTCATACTTGGAAAGTATGCTGAGGAAAATATAAGCTTTTCCCATGGAGAGCAAAGCTATGAAAAGATGAGTGACTTATTGGAATATCTTTATGATAGAGAATATAGTGAGGAAAGAGGAATAAGACAGGGAGGTCTTGGACCTAGTAACCTTACTGTGCCGGAGTGGATCACTAAGGTAAAGGAGCTTTTTCCAAAGAAAACTGTGGAGATATTAGAAAAGCATGCTTTGGATAAATATGATTTAAAAGAACTTTTAACGGATAAGAGGGTATTGGAATCACTAAAACCCAATACGGAACTGCTTAAAAGCATAATGCAGATGAAGCATATGATGAAGGGAGAAGTACTGGAAACCGCAAGAAAAATAGTGAGACAGGTGTCAGAGGAATTAAGAAAGCAGCTTGAAAATGATGTTAAACTCACCATAATGGGAAGATTGGATAAGACTAAAAGTTCACCAGTAAAATCTGCTAAGAATATAGACTTTAAGAAAACCATAAGAAATAATATGAAAAATTATGATGTGGAAAATAACAGACTTATAGTAGATAAGATTTATTTTAATGCTAGAGTTAAAAGATTTAATCCCTGGGATATAGTTATAGCTATAGATGAAAGCGGAAGTATGCTTTCCTCAGTAATATACAGTGCAGTAATGGCAGGAATATTTTCAAGTCTGCCTATGCTTAAAACCAAGCTGATAATTTTTGATACTGAAGTAGTGGATTTGACTTACACTGGCTGTGATGTGGTGGAAACCTTGATGAGTGTTCAGCTGGGCGGCGGAACTGACATTTCAAGAGCCTTAGGCTATACCTATCAGCTTATTGAAAATCCTCACAAAACTATAGTAGTGCTGGTAACAGATCTATATGAAGGTGGTGCTTATGGTGAAATGTACGCCAGAGCAAAGAGCATCCTGGAAGCTGGAGCAAAGCTTATCATTCTAACAGCTCTAGATAATGAAGCTTCTGGCTGCTATGATAAAAATGCTGCAGAGAGAATGGCAAGTCTTGGAGCAAATGTGGCAGCCATGACGCCGGGAGGGTTAGCTAAATGGGTAGCACAAATAATTTCCTAGAAGAATTCAGAAACTATTTATCCATGATAAATGAGGATTATATAATTGGAATTTCCAATAAAGGTATATTAAATAGAGCTAAGAAGGAACTTGAGTCAGGGGAAGAGATAGATATCATATTCAATGAAGATAATGTGGAGTGCAGGCTTAAGGATGGCACTATATGTAATATAAATGCAGATATAAAAAATTTTAAATGCAGCTGCCCCTCAAGAAGCATATGCAAGCATGTGGTTAAAAGTTATTTGTATGCAGCTTCTCATTCTAAAGAGCTCTTTAAAGGTAAAGGAAACTCTAATTCTAAAGAAGAAAGCTTAGACTTTTCTGAGCTTATTAAAATTGATATAAAGCAAATAAAAAAAGTTATTTCTGATAGAGATATAAAAAATATATTAAAGAAAATAGAGTTTGGTTTTTTTCCTGAAATAGAGGAAGACAATATACTCAAAATAAGCTTTCCTGAAGAAAATATAGTAGTAAAATTTATTAAGACTAAAGCCGTAGAAGAAATGATAGATATAAATAAAAGCAGTATTTTAAACAATTCCCTGTGCAGCTGTAAAGAAAAAGACATATGTAAACATAAGCTGGAGGCACTTATACATTATAAGCTTTTAAAGAAGGCAATAAAATATGATGATATAAATGCTTTAATTGAAGAAGAATTCAATTTTAAAAAAGAAGATTTTGTAAGCACTTTGGAAGGAATAAAAGGAATAGTGGCAGAAATATATATAGGGGGATTAGCTAGGGTATCTGAAAATCTATGTCAGCAATTGGAGCAGATGGCTTTGATAGCTCACAATAATAATCTTCCAAGCCTAGAAAAAAGAATCAGAGCAATTGGAGCAAATCTTCAGCTTTATATAAATAAAAATGCCAGCTTCAACATTAAAAATTTTAGAAAGCAAATGCACCAAATCTATAAAATTATAAATGCAATGGAAAATTCAAAGGATAGAAAATTGGTTAGAGAGTTCATGGGCAGGTATAAAACCAATTATTATGACCTACCAGCCATAGAACTTTGGTGCTTAGGGGCAAAAGCCTGGAGTACCGCTTCTGGGTATAAAGGTATAACCTTTTATTTTCATAATGATAAATTTAAAAAACTATTTACCTATACAGAATCAAGAGCAGATTACTATGAAGAGGCAAAAAAGTATAATTTCTATGACAAGGAAGCTCCTTGGGGAATACAAGGCAGGCAGAGTGAATTTTCCAGAAGTCATATAAAGCTTTTTAAGGGGAAGATAAATGATGAATTTAGGTTATCTTCCAGTGCTGAGAGCAGAGGTGAGCTATTAGAAAGAACCAGGATTAAAGACTTAGCTTTAAAGGAGCTTATCTTTGAAGATTGGGAACAGCTTTTTTTTAGCTTGGAAAATAGCATTGAAAACAGCTATGCTTCTTCAAAGCAGGATAATATATTTTTGCTTAAAATTTCATCCAATGATGAAAGCTCCTTTAATAATATAGGTCAAGTTTTTTCTATGGCTATTTATGATATGAAGGGAAGAAAAATATTTATAAGGCTTAAATATACAAAGGAAAATAAAAAGCTTATAGAAAATATAGAAAGTGCCGAAAGAAACAATATGCCTTATATGATACTTTCTGAGGTGTACATATATGAAGGCGAAATTATAGCTGTGCCAATAACTGCTTACTACAATAATGACAGATCTATAAATTGGACTTTAGAATAGCGGAGGCTAATTATTATGGACAATTTTAAAGTAATAAAAGAAATATTTGATGATATGGAAAATTTATTAGATGCGCTTCTATTAAGCGGAATATATATTGCTTCAGATAAATTGTCTGAAGATATAAAAACTATTGAAGGCAGGTTGGGACTTATAGGTATGGAAGAAGGAAAAAAGCTTCTTAAGGAATTTGAAAATAAATTATCCATGCAAAGACATAGAATGGATTATGATGATATGGAAATAGTTGCAGCTCTTACTAAGCTTGAAACCTACATAGAAGCTGTAAAATTAAAAATAAATTTAGAAATATCAAAACAAAATATTTATAAGGATGTGGTGAAATGAGAACATTAGAGGAGCATTTAAAGGAAAGAATAGAAAAAGTGGCAGAAAGTCTAGGGATTAAGGTTAATGAGGAACCAAGTCTTCAGCAGTATCTTGATGATAATTGTGAAGAAAAGGAATTTTTAAATAAAATAAAAAATTTGGATTTAAACAGTCTAAATAATACTGATAGAACCAACCTAAGAGTATGTTATGATTCTATAGCTAGGCATGAAAATAAGGAATACATGGATAAATTCATTAAAATCCTAGTGGCAGCGGATGAAAAAAACACAATAATAATTCTTAAAACCTGGAAGTATTCCTTTTCAGAAAAGGTAATAGAGCAGCTCATTAGATGTAATGCAAATCCAGCGGTAGTTATAAGCTATTTTGCTGAAGAAGTTCAAAGCAGAGAACACAGCATTAATATGGATAATCTTAATATTTTTAAAAGACTCCATGAAAAATACAGCGAATTTTTTAAAGAAGCCTTTAAGTTAAGTCAGGTTAATGCCAGATACTACTTAAGTGTGGTTCTTGCTAAAATTGATGCAGACAGATATAAAGAAAATCTTGAGTTTTTGGAAAAAGACACCTATGACAGCCTCAATGTGCTTTTAAATGATAATAGCAGTTATAAAAATGACCTAGATAAATTAAAAGAATATATTAAATATGGAAATATGGAACTAGAGAAAATACTTAAGGTTTTAAAAGCCAACATTAATGATAAGGATTTAAGCAAATATGTACTAAAGCTTCTAACTTTTGCAGCCTACAATTTAATGGGGAAATCTCTTATATTAAAAAGATTCATGAAGGTTATGATAAACCTATTTTATAAACAGACCTTTAACGTGCTTTATGATTTAATATACAATACCCACAAAGGAAAGGACAATATACAAATAGAGATTGAGGCTATTGTTAAAGAATTAGAGATACCTGAGGAGTATATGATAGCTTGGATGGGAACTAGAGAGGGGTATAACATCAGTGAATTTAATAGAGTGCTGGAGCTTAAAGCAAAGACAAATGAAGAGGTTTTTAACAGAGCTATAAATTTAGCAGGTAGAGCCAAAGCAAATTATTTGATAAGTCTGCTTTGGAAAAGCGGAAAAGGCGGCTCCTATATAATGCAAGTAGAAGATAGTTTTTATGATGAATTTTCGCAATTTTTACTATCCTACAGTATTCCGCAAAGCACCATAAATGATTTTAGTGATTATCTAAAGGGAAATAAAGAATTTGAAGATATATGCCTGCAGGCAAAAAATGTTATGAAAAGCATGAAGGGCTACATATATAATAGAGGAAATCATCTTGATACTCTCTTTAAACTTAAGGGGAATTCACCTGTATTTGAAAGAGGAGTAAAACTATACGAAGCATTTCAAAAATATGAGTTGCTTAGAAACTTAGTAAACAAACTAAAGGGTAATTTACCTAACTCTACTTCTGTTGAGAATCTGGCTAAAACTATGAAGCTTTATGGAATGTCTCAGAGAACCATAGTTTTTTATTTTGCTGAAGATATTGTAAATACTTATTATAGCCAGGGAATTAATGAGGAAAAGTTATTATTGAAAAAAATTGCCTCGGAAGATTTTGATTTGACAGCAAATATAATTGACGATTTATCAGCTAATGCAAGAGCTGAAGTTATAGGGATACTTTACGAAACAGGTAATGATAAAGTTAAGGAAATTATGCTGAAATATATACAAGATACCTCAAAGGTAGTCAGAGAAAAACTTATTGAGCTATTTTCAAAAAATGAGGAATATATTGCTGAAGTAGCACCGCTTCTTAAGGCTAAGAAGCAGTCCGTAAGGGAAACTGTTGTGGAAATTCTTAGAAGATATGATATAGAGAAAGTTGAAGGATTACTGAAGGAAGCCTTGAAAGCAGAAAAAAGCGAAAAAGTTAAGGCGATAATAGCAAAAGCTTTAAATTTAGAGGGGAATGCTTCTTCTGGGAAGGAAAACGTAACAATAGAGGATTACTGCAAGACTGTAATGAAAAGGGGATCTAAAGCTTCTATTAAATGGCTTGACTTTGAAACTTTGCCTAAATTGAAATTTAAGGACAGTGATGCAGAATGCAGTGAGGATATAGCTATGGCTTTACTTATAGCCTATTCTTCTGAAGGATTAATAGCTGTAAATAAAGATGCAAAATTTATATGCAGCAAGCTAAAGGAAAGTGACGTAGCAGAATTTGCCTTTGAGGTTTTATCTAGATGGCTGGAAAACGGAGCGGAAGCCAAGAAGAAGTGGGTACTAGCTTTTTCTTCAGTTCATGGTGATTATAAGGTGGTAGAGCTTTTAAAGAAAAATATAGAGGAATGGCCTTTGAAAGCTAGAGGAGCTATAGCTAGTGAGGCAGTAAAAGCTTTAGCCTTAAATGGCAGCGACGGTGCTCTAATGATAGTGGATGGTATATCTAGAAAGTTTAAATTTAAGCAAGTAAAAGCTGCGGCAGGAGAAGCACTAAGCTTTGCGGCTAAAGAGATAGGAATTACGGAAGAAGAGTTGTCAGATAAGATAGTTCCGAATCTTGATTTTGATGAAAGCGGGGAAAGAGTATTTGATTTTGGGGAAAGAAAGTTTACAGTGACCCTAAGTCCAGAACTTACTTTGGAGATTTTTGATGAGAATAATAAAGCATTAAAGAAGCTTCCTCAGCCTTCGAAAAAAGATGATGAAGGTAAAGCAGCTTCAGCTCAAGAGGAATTTAAATTGTTGAAAAAGCAGCTTAAAAGCACTATATCCATACAAGGAGCTAGACTTGAGGAAGCACTTTCATCAACTAGACTTTGGACTAAAGAAAAGTGGACAAAACTTTTTGTTAAGAATCCTATAATGCATAAATTTGCTATGTCTCTTGTATGGGGAACATATGAGGATAATAAGCTTAAAGAAACCTTCAGATATATGGAAGATGGAAGCTATAATACAAAGGATGAGGAGGAATATGAACTTCAAGGAGATGCTTTGATTGGACTAGTACATCCTATAGAGCTTAGTGAAGAAGATTTGCAGCTTTGGAAGGAGCAGCTGGAAAACTACGAGATAAAACAGCCTTTCCTTCAGATAGAAAGACCTATATATATAATTGAAGAAACAGAAAAGTCTTCTAAAAATATAGAACGCTTTGGAGGAATTATAATAAATAGTTTGTCTTTAACTGGTAAGCTAACTTCAGCTGGCTGGTATAGAGGTTCAGTTCTTGATGCTGGAGGCTATTACGATTTCTATAAAGAATTTAATAATTTTAATATAGGCGTGAATTTAGAATTTAGCGGTACCTTTGTTGGCTGTGAAGGTGAGGATGTGACTATATATGAAGCCACCTTTTATAAGACTGGCACTGTTGACAGGGGGAGCTATGTATACTCTTCCATAAAAGAGGAATACCGAGTTAACCCAATAGATGTTCCCATAAGACTTTTCAGTGAAATAATGTACAGTATAGACAGAGCTTTATCTGCTAAAATAGGTGTAGATGAAAAGTGGAAAGAAAAGAAAATATAGCCTTTAAGAATATATAGAATTAATAAATCTCTTACTCTTTTGCCAGTGAGAGGTTTATTTTTTTATTATGCACTGATACAAAATATTCCTTTAAAATCTTGTTAAAAATATATAAAGTTTTTGTGAAAAGTCACGAATGTTATAGTACAATTAGAAATATATTTTATGCAAATATATTATAATTACAAATGTTAACGTGTGCAAAGAATGAGGTAAGAATGTTAATAGTAAATTTTAGGGAGGGTTTTATTAAAATGCGCAAGAAGGGATTTAAAAATGTAAAAATTACACGCAACATTATTTTCATTTGGATACTATCACTGCTGTCCACCACTATAGTAGGAGTGATGGGATACTTAAACGTGAATAAAATGTATTCGCTTACCAGCAGCATAAATAGGGAGATTATTCCTAAGTTAAAGGATTGGGAAGACATAAATGGGGATATGGGGGTTCTTAGAAATACTCTCACCAAAATAATAGATAGACCCTTTGACGAAGCTAATGAAAAATCTATGCTGGATCTCAATAATAACATAAATACAATTATAGCAAGGCAGGTCAATGCTTCAAAGGATGATAAAAAGGAAACTTACATGGTTTCGGTGGCAAAAGAAGCCTATGAACATTATTATTCCTTTATTCCTAATATTATTGAGCAGAGAAAAAATAATCAAGTTCCAGACAAGCAGATAACCAATGTAGATATGGGCGTATATGGTAATCAGCTGGCGAAAAATATTACGGATATCATTAACTATGAAAAAGCTAAAGCAGATTCTATGGAAAAGCAAGCAAACAAGCTTCATAACAGCAGTGTATTGATTTTTGAAGTAGTTTTCGCAGTTTCACTTTTTGTACTAACTGTTATGTCCTTAACCATAATTATTGCTGTAAAGAATCTAATAAAAGATTTTACTAAAAAGTTATCTCAAGTATCTCAGGGAGACTTTACGGTAGCCTTTGATACTATGCTTACTAATGAATTCGGGATAATGAATAGAGCTTTGGAGCGCACTATTAATTCAATAGGGGACATGATTTTGAATATTAAAGAAGAATCTGGAACCATTTCCTCAGAAGCTATAAAGCTTTCAAATTTGTCTGAAAAAATGAATTCATCAACTAAAGAGATATCAAATGCTATTGAAGAAGTGGCTCAAGGCTCATCAAATCAAGCCAATGAGCTGGTGGATATGAATGATTCTTTAAATAATTTTGGTATAACTCTAGATGAAGTTGGAGAGACCATAAATAAATTAACCAATACCACAGGAAAAATAAATGAAAAGGTGCAAAACAGTAACAATGAATTAGGCATGCTTATAGATTCTATAAATGAAATATCAGCTTCTTTCAGCACCGTAGGCGATAAAATGCATCATTTAACTGGAAGCGTTAAAGAAATAACTGAAATTACAGATATTTTAAATAGTATTGCCGAGCAAACTAATCTTCTAGCGCTGAATGCTGCAATAGAAGCCTCTAGAGCAGGGGAGGCAGGAAGAGGTTTTGCAGTGGTAGCTGATGAAATAAGAAAGCTTGCTGAGCAATCAAAAGATTCCTCTAACGAAATAAATGAATTGGTTAAGGCCATACAAAAAGAAACGGATTTAGTGGCGGATACCACAAACCATGCTAATAATAAGCTTAATAATCAAGTGACTGTCGTAGAGAATTCAGTAAGTTCCTTTAAAGAAGTAATAGTAAATATTGAAAACATATTACCAACCATAGAAGAAATAAATAGCTCTATTGTCACAATAAATAAAAATAAGAAGGGCATAATTTCTGTGGCCGAGAACATATCTGCTGTGGCGGAAGAAAATTCAGCCTCCTCCCAAGAGATATCTGCCACAACTCAGGATATGCTTTCTTCCTCTAGCCACATAGAAAAATCTTCACAAATTCTTAAAGGGAAGAGTGACTCTATGATGAAACAGGTTGAGAAGTTCAAACTATAATATTTGATTTTTGTAAAACAGCTAAAGGATAAATTTTAGCTGTTTTCCTTACATATGAAAAATTTTTAAATAATTTAAATAATAATTAATAAATTATTTAAAATAGTTAACAAATAATATGTATTTTGTACATTATTATGTCATAATTAACTGCTACTATATAATTGTAGAAAGAAAAGAAGATTCCCCCATAAATTTAATGATATAAAAAGCAGTAGGCAAGTCCCCCTTACCTGCTGCTTTTCTCCTTTTCTAACCTTCCTTTAACTCAGAAAGCTTCACTGTTAATTCTTTTTTTGTACTCAAATCCTTAACTCTTGCACAATTTTGTCCCTCACTGATTTCCTCAATCCAGATAGAAGATCCGTTATAAACTACATCTATCACTCCTTCAGATTCAAAAATTTGGCAGGCTCTATCTTTATCCATATTATCATCCTTTCTTTATAGCTATGCTTTAAATATGTGCCAAAGGTTAAAAATTCTTTAAAGCACAGCACTTTTTATAAATTTGATAATATTATTTGCTATATTCAATATAAAAATTCTGAAGAGTATTTATATAAAAATTAACGACATAAAAACAAATGTACAGGACATTATTTCATTTATTATTTTAAGATATAGTGTTAGGCTAAATATATAAATACATAATTAGGAGGAAATGAAATGGCATATACAGCAGATGAAAAAAGATATTCGGACATGGTATATAACAGATGCGGAAGGAGCGGCTTAAAGCTTCCAGCTATATCCTTAGGCCTATGGCAGAATTTTGGGTATAATAAAACTTTAGAAAATATAAAAGCTATGCTGTTTAGAGCTTTTGACTTAGGAATAACACATTTTGATATAGCCAATAATTATGGGCCTAAACCTGGAGCGGCTGAAGAAAATTTTGGCAGAGTTTTAAACAGCGATTTAAAGTCCTATAGAGATGAACTTATAATTTCCTCAAAAGCCGGGTATGATATGTGGCCTGGACCTTATGGTAACTGGGGATCAAAAAAGTATTTGGTGGCTAGTCTTGATCAAAGTCTTAAACGTTTAGGGTTAAATTATGTAGATATTTTTTACCATCACAGACCAGATCCAGAAACACCACTGGAGGAAACCATGGCAGCTTTGGACTTAATTGTAAGACAAGGGAAAGCTCTATATGTAGGCTTGTCGAATTATGGCGCAGAAGATACAAGAAAGGCTGCTAAGATACTTAAGGAGCTTGGTACACCTTGTCTTATTCATCAGCCCTCTTATTCTATGGTTAATAGATGGATAGAGGATGGGCTTCAAGAGGTTTTAGAGGAAGAAGGAATAGGTTCCATAGCTTTTTGTCCATTAGCTCAGGGACTGCTTACTGATAAATACTTAAATGGCATCCCAGATACTTCAAGGGCGGCAGCAAATTCATGGGTAAAGTCTGGCATTACTGAAGATAAGGTGGATAAAGTTAAAGCTTTAAATGAGATAGCTAAAGAAAGAGGACAGAGTATGGCACAGCTGGCTCTAGCCTGGGTGCTTAGAAACGGAAAAGTTACATCAGCACTTATAGGGGCCAGCAGAGTAAGTCAGATAGAAGAAAATGCAGCTGTTATAAATAATCTAAAATTTACGGAAGAAGAACTTAGGACAATAGATGAAATATTAAATAGTTAACAAATAATATATAATATTGTAATAGATATGACATAATTCCGTGTTAATATTTATTTATAGATAGATTATACCCCTAACAATTAAATAAACATACAGGCAGTTGAAATCCCCCTTTCAGCTGCTTTTTTCTTTAGGCGTAATTTTAAATAATGACAAATTAAAATGCACAGATAATACATAGAAAATTCGTAGGGTTAGTGATAAAATAAGTATAAATAAAATTATCTAACTATTATTATTAAATAATTTTATTTACAGTTTAAAAATGAGGAGGAAGGTATATGGCAATATTAAATGAATCTGTAGTTTTGAACAATGGAGTCAAGATGCCTTGGCTTGGTTTTGGAACCTTTAAGGTGGAAAATGGAAATACAGTTATTGATGCGGTTAAAGAAGCATTAAAAATAGGATATAGACATATAGACACTGCGGCCGCCTATGGAAATGAGGAAGGCGTAGGAAGAGCTATAAGAGAAAGCGGAATTCCTAGAGAAGAAATATTTTTAGTAAGTAAGGTTTGGAATTCGGAGCATGGCTATGAAAAAACAATTAAAGCCTTTGAAAATACTATTTCAAGATTAAGTACGGATTATCTTGATTTATATCTTATGCATTGGCCCAAACATCTGAATGATGAAACCTGGAAAGCCATGGAGAAGCTTTATAAGGATGGAAAGATAAGAGCTATAGGGGTCAGTAACTTCAAAGTTCACCACCTAGAGGATTTGATGAAAAACTGGGAAATTATACCTGCAGTTAATCAGGTGGAATTTCAGCCTTTGCTTCAGCAAAAGGACACTCAGGAATTCTGTGAAAAATTAAATATCAGATTGGAAGCTTGGTCACCTTTAATGCAGGGAAAGATTTTTGATATTCCTCTGCTTAAGGAACTTTCCCAAAAATATGATAAGACAATAGCTCAAATAACCTTAAGATGGGATCTTCAAAAAGGGGTGGTTACTATTCCTAAATCTGTAACCCCTGCAAGAATATTGGAAAATTCCAATATCTTTGACTTTGAAATTTCTGCAGAAGATATGGAAGCTATTGCAAAGCTGGACGCTAACTTTAGAGTCGAATCTGATCCTGATAAAATAGCTTTTTAGAGAAAGGGTAAATAGTTTAATATGTTAATGATATTATCTCCAGCTAAAACTTTAAACTTTGAAAAGGTGCATTCTCAATTGTCTTATACCACTCCTAGATTTGTAAAAGAAGCTTCCCAGGTTATGAAGGAGCTTAAAAAGTATTCGCCTCCGGAACTAGAAAGTCTTATGAAGATAAATAGTAAGCTTTCTGAACTGAATTTTAAGAGAAATCTAGCCTGGTCCAAGGAGCATAGCCTGGAAAATTCTAAGCAGGCGCTGTTTTGTTTTGACGGCGCTGTCTATCATGGCTTTGCTGCGGATAGCTTGAAGGAAGAGCATATTGCTTTTGCTCAGCAGCATGTTAGAATACTTTCAGGTTTATATGGAATGCTTAGACCATTAGATCTTATTGAGCCCTATAGATTAGAAATGGGTATAAAGCTTCCAGTTAAGAATAATAACAATCTTTATGAATTTTGGAAGGATGCTTTATTGGAATACTTTAATAAAGAAATGAAGCTTCAGAAGGAACAGGTGCTAGTAAACTTAGCTTCCAAGGAATATTATTCGGCTATAGATATGAAAAAGCTGGGAGGTAAAGTGGTAACTCCTATATTCAAGGATTATAATCATGGAAAGTATAAGATAGTGGCTATTTATGCCAAGAGGGCAAGAGGTTTAATGGCAAGGTACATAAGTGAAAATAAAATTGAGAGCGCAGAGGAGCTGAAAAATTTTGACTTAGAAGGTTATGAATTTGATGAAAAGCTTTCTGATGATGAAAATTTAATCTTTACAAGAGTTAGTCGATTCTAGCTTCAATTCGTAATTTACAAATTATAAGTAAGAAGTAAAGGATAAAAGGTAGGAGAGAAGAAGTAAGAGTTAAAAGTTATGGTTAAAATTCGCCTGCAGCGAATTTATAAATTGAAATCGTCTCTTAAAAAAGGCTATTTCTACCTAAACTCTTCACTCTTACTTAAACTCTTTTGCTTCTTAACTGTTTTTATCCATTATCTGTTGAAAAATTTCATTTTTATACTTTTAGATATTTCCATTTCCCAGCCTTCATTCTGAAAAGATACATTATAGCTCTCACGCTGAAGTCAGCAATTATACCTATAATGATTCCATAAAGACCTATATGGAAAAAATGATTTAAGGTAGAAGCTGTGCATACTCTGAAGGTCCAAAGAGCTATGACGGCGGTTATTATTACGTATTTTATATCTCCAGCACATCTCATAACTGCTGCACTGACTTTTTCTATACCCATGAAAGGTTCTATTATGGAAAAACCTCTTATAATTATAATGCTGGCGGAAATAACCTCTGGATCATTGGTATAAAGCATAGCTAGATTCCTTGCAAAGGTGAATTCAAGCAGGCCTGCCATGAGTCCAACCAGCACCGCTATCTTTCTGTTTTCATAGGCGTAGCTCTCGGCTCCATCATAATCCTTTCTTCCAAGACTTTGTCCAACTGTAGTGGTGGTAGTAGTTGCAAAACCCATTATTGGTAAGAAGGCAAGAGAATGAATGTTTGTACCAACTTGATAAGCTGCAACTTCTGCTGTACCTAAGGATACAATTAGTATCTGTATTACAAGGAAGCCCCCTTGCATTATAAGATTCTCCATAAAGGAAGGAATTCCAACTCTTATTATTCTCATCATGATTTCTCCGTTAAGAATAAGTTTATCCCCTTTATCTAAATGAATTTTAGATTTTTTTCTAAAAAGCACAAATAAAATCATTATTCCACCGCAAAATCTAGCGAAGGAAGAAGCTATAGCTGCACCTTTTACGCCTAAAGCAGGGACGACAATACCTCCTAAATGTAAACCGTAAATTAAAATTATACTAAAAACTATATTTACGATATTAACTACGAAGGTTACATACATGGGAGTTTTAGTGTCTCCTACTCCTCTTAAGGCACCGCCTACTACCATATCTAAAATTACAAAAGGGATTCCCACAAGAACAATCTTATAATACATGTGGACTAGTGAAAGAACATTAGAAGCAGCGGAACCAAAGAATACATTGATTATAATATTTTCTCCTGCATAACCAAGCATTAAAAAGCCGATTCCTACAATGATAGCCATAAACAGTGATTGAGTCAGAACTTTCTTTGCTCTTTTTAGCCCGCTTTCGCCAGTAACTCTAGCTATTACTATAGTAGAGCCTGTGGCAAGACCTGCAAATACCGTCTGAAAAAAGTTAACTAAGTTATTAACCATACCTACAGCGGCCACAGATTCTTTGCCTAACCTTGAAACCATAATTGTTGATACCATACCTACCGTCATTATCAGCATTTGTTCTGCAATAGTTGGCCAAGCTAATTTCAATATTTCTCTATCAATTTCTGCTTTCGTGTGAACTGCCTGCATAAAATCATCTCCAATTATCGAATACAATAATAGATTATAACATAAAATTAACGATAAAAAAATATAAAATATAACGTTGATTAATAAAAAAATACAACGTATAATTAATATGTTATTAAATCTTTTTTATAACATAGAGGTGAGATAGATGAAAAATAGTAAAATTACTATTAATGATATAGCGGAAAGCTTGGGAGTATCTACTATATCTGTAAGCAGAGCTCTTTCTGGTCAGACCGGAGTAAGTGAGGAGCTTAGAAGAAAAATATTAGAGAAATCTAAGGAACTAGGCTACGCAAAAATAAAAAATAATGAAGATATAAACATATTAGTTTTGCACCAGAAGCCTTACTATCAGGACAATACAAATTTTAGCTATATGGTTCAGGGAGTAGAAAGAAATCTTCAAAAAACCGGAACAGAGTATAGTATTGAATTTGTGGATAAGGAAAATCAGAAATCTCTTTATCTTCCATATAAGATAGCTAAGGGTCACAGATTTGACGGAGTAATATTTATAGGGAAATTTGAAAAGCCCTACGTAGAATTCATCAATGAAAAAGTTAAGAGTTTTGTGTTTTACACTGGTTATTCTCCTTCCTATGATTATGACAGCGTATGGTTTAACTTCAATAATGGCGGATATAAGCAATGTGAGTATTTGATTAAGAAGGGACATAAACTAATAGGCTTTGTAGGGAACAAGCACAGCTTCAAAAACAGAGAAAAGCTTCTTGGAATAACTACAGCCATGGAAGACTATGGCATATCCATAAAAGAAGAGCTTTTTTTTGACGTGGATGATAATTTGGAAGAAAAAGTAGAGGAACTCATAAAATGCAGTGAAAAACCTACTGCTATAATATGTCAATGGGATTTTACAGCTATGAAGCTCATAAAATTATTGTATGAAAAAGGCTATAAGGTTCCTGAAGACATATCTGTAATAGGCAGTGGAAATTCTGAAATGTCAGCTTTATCGATTCCAGGGCTTACCACATTAGATTTAAATATAGAATATTCCTGCGAGGCGGCGGTTAATCTTCTAATAAAAAGAATAAATAATCCTTTAAAACCTAATGAAAATATAACGATAAATAGTAATCTCATAGAAAGGGATTCTGTTAAGAGCCTGTAAATCAGCACTAATTCACAATAAAGCAAAAATAAAAATATTTTATGATTTTGGGAGTATGAATATGGATAAAAACTTAATTTTGGACTTCTTTAAAAAACATAAATACAGCTACATCCTTGGAGTAATATTTATGTTTATATCCTCCTATGTAGCCACGCTATTTCCTACAATATTAGGAAAAACAATAGATATACTTAAAGTTAACAATTTCGATACCAGCAAGGTTAAAATTAATATATTATATATAATTCTCATTGCTGTAGGGGGATTTGTATCCACTTATATATGGAGAAACTTAGTCATTGGAAATGCAAGAAGCATGGAATGTGATATAAGAAAAAAGCTATTCGATCATATGCAAAAATTATCTCCTGAGTATTACAACCGCCATAAGACCGGTGATCTTATAGCCTATGCCATAAATGATATAAGTGCGGTGAGAATGGCTTTTGGACCAGCTACTGCCATGGGTATTAATGGTATGGTTATCTGCGTAGCCTCTATATATGCCATGACTAGAGCTATAAATTGGAGACTTACTCTTTTATCCCTTTTACCAATTCCTTTTATAATAGTGTTTATAATAAAAATCGGAGGCATGGTAAGAAAGAGATTCAGAATAGTGCAAGAGAGCTTTGCAGCCATATCTGATAGAGTGCAGGAAAACATATACGGCATAAGAGTTATAAAATCCTATGTTCAGGAAGATGGAGAATTGGAAAGCTTTGAAAAGCTAAATCAGAATATGCTGGATGCAAACCTTAATATGGCGAGAGTTTCTTCTTACTTAGCTCCAGTAATAGAAATATGCTTTAGTGTAAGCTTTGTGCTTAACCTTATAATAGGCGGCAATATGGTACTTAATAAGACCATATCCCTAGGAGATTTCATAGCCTTCAATACCTACCTTACCATAATAATGAATCCAATAATATCAGTAGGAAGAATAATAAATATAATGCAAAGAGGAATGGCTTCCTATAAAAGATTGGAATCCATATTAAGTGTGGAACCTGATATCAAAGATGGAGAAGCTATGGTGGAGAAGAAAATAGACGGAGCTGTGGAGATATGTAATTTAAGCTTCGCTTATCCTGATGCAAAGGAAAAGGCGCTTGAGGATATAAATATTCATATTCCCCAGGGGCACACTGTTGGGGTAGTTGGAAGAACAGGCAGCGGAAAAAGCACCTTAGCTAATCTTTTGATAAAATTATATAATGTAGAAAAAGGTCAGATATATATAGATGGCATAGACATAAATGATTATTCCTTGAATGCCTTGAGAGAAGGTTTTGGCTATGTACCTCAGGATAATTTCCTTTTTTCTGCAACCATAAAGGAGAATATAGAATTCTTTAAGAAGAATTATTCTCTAGAGGAAGTGGAAAATGCAGCGAAAAACAGCTGTATCTATGACAGCATAGTAAGCTTCAAGGATAAATTCAACACAAAGCTTGGTGAAAGAGGAGTAAATCTTTCCGGAGGACAAAAGCAGAGAATAGCTATTGCCAGAGCCTTGGTTAAAAATCCGGCTATATTGATTTTAGATGATTCCTTATCAGCAGTAGATACCATAACCGAAAAGCAGATATTAGGAAACTTTAATAAGGTTAGAGAGGACAAGACTGCTATAATAATTGCTCATAAGCTTTCCTCTGTTCAGGCAGCAGACGAGATAATTGTTTTGGATAGAGGAAGAATTTGCGAAAGAGGAACTCATGAGGAGCTTCTTAGACAGGGAGGTGTATATTATGAAATCTACAATGAACAGTCAAAAGATAGAGAAAATGGACTCAGAAGGGATGCTTAACAAATCAAAAAGTATCTCAAGACTGCTAAAACTTACTATACCTTATATTCATAAAATCATATTTGCAATAGTATGCGTAATACTTTTAAATGGAGCTTTACTCATTAAGCCTTATATATTAAAACTGGTTATAGATGATTTTTTAGTTCACAATACAAAAGGCAGCGGACTATATACCATTGCGAATATGGGAATTCTATATTTTTTAGTGGTGGCAGCCAGCGGAATGCTTACAATCTTTCAGGTGAATCTTATAAATTCAGCAGCTCAGCAAATAATGAGCAATCTGAGAAGACGTGTTTTCAAAACTATACAGCTTCTGCCTCTTTATTATTTGGACAAAACTTCTTCAGGAAGACTTATCACAAGAGCTACTAATGATGTGGAAGCTCTAAGCGAAATGTACACTGACGTAATAATAAGCTTATTCCAAGATGTATTTCTTTTGATAGGAATAATATACGCTATGGTAACTCTTAATGTTAAGCTTGCTTTAATATCCTTTTGCGTAGTGCCTTTAATGTTTATATTGGTTTTTACCTTGAAAAAGAAAATAAAAGCAAATTTTACTAACATGAAATATCTCATTGGTAAAATAAATGGCTTTATGGCAGAAAACATATCTGGAATGAGGATCGTTCAGATATTTAAGGGAGAAAAAGAAAAGAGAGAAGAATTTGAAAAGCTTAATGATGACTATTTCGTAACCACCAAATATCAAGTGTGGTTAAACAGCTTCCTCCGCCCTGCTTCAGAGGTTTTTAAAAATTTATCTGTAGCAATACTTATATGGTACGGCATGGGGAAAATTTATAATCATACCCTGCAGATAGGTGTGCTTTACGCCTTTACAACTTATATACAGCAGTTCTTTAGTCCTATTTCTGACTTAGCAGACAGCTATACCACCATTCAATCTGCGCTAGTTTCTGCAGATAGAATATTTGAGCTATTAGATGTAGAAGATGAACTGGAGAATATTGATGAGGGACAAGATATGCCTCGCGCTAAAGGAGATATAGAATTTAAGAATGTATGGTTCTCCTACAATGATAAGGATTGGGTACTTAAAAATGTGAGCTTTAAAGTGAAAAAAGGAGAGACTATGGCCTTTGTAGGAGAAACTGGAGCAGGAAAAACTACTATAATAAGTCTTATTAACGGCTTTTATAAAATACAGAAGGGTGAAATACTTGTAGATGGCGTGAATATAAATGATATAAAATTGCGTCACCTTAGAAGAAATGTATGCGTGGTGCTTCAGGACGTATTCCTTTTTTCAGGCAATATAGAGAAAAATATAACTTTAAATGATGAGATTGATAAAAATACTATAGAAAAAGCTTTGGAGGTTTCCTGTGCTAAGGAATTTGTGGATTCCATGCCGGATAGACTCAACGAAAAGGTTATGGAGAGGGGAAGCACCTTCTCTTCAGGGCAAAAGCAGATAATTTCCTTTGCCAGGGCCATAGCACATGAACCAGCAATACTCGTGCTGGACGAAGCTACTGCCAATATAGATACCTATACGGAAAAAGTCATACAAAGGGCTATAGAAAATGTTTCTAAGGACAGAACTACTTTGATAATAGCTCATAGACTTTCCACCATAAGAAATGCAGATAATATAGTAGTGCTAAAGCATGGCGAAATAATAGAAATAGGAAATCATGAAGCTCTTATGGAGAAGGATGGTTATTATAGAAGTCTAGTGGAAAATAAAAAATTCAGCGAAGATAAGAACCCTACAGGAGAAGAAACTGCATAAAGAGGCTATGTTTTAGAAGGATGGTGATATAGGCTTCGGTCGCTTTAGTATAACTGTTTTTTACTTTAAAATAAAGTGTATTTAAAAAATGTAAAAAAAGCTGGTTGTTTGTCCATATTTTTTATGATATAATTTAAATAATTATATACGAAAAATAGATATTAGGAGAGATAAAATATGTCTACACCAATTAATGGTTTAAATAATGTAAACTCAATGCTTATCAATTCTAATTCTGTCACAAACAACACTGCCGAAGACACCAAAGATACGATGTTTAATATGATGTATCAAATGGTGCTTGATTCAATGCTAAGCAGCAGCGCAGATGGAATGGGGATTGGGTCAAGTCTTGCCTACTCCTTGAATGGACAAACGTCCTCTTCAGGTTTGGCTAGCAGTTTAAATACTATTGGAGAATATAATTCTAATAGAATAAATTATGGTTCTTATAGCAATAATAAATCACAGCAGGCGATTAATGGCTCGGATTTTGATTTAGGAAAATTATCTGCAGAGTATGAATCTAATGGTGATGCGGGAAGCATATCCTATAATTCTGGAGATATCGGTGGAAAGTCTTATGGAATATGGCAGCTCGCTTCAAATACTGGCTCCTTAAATTCTTTTATGAATTGGCTTAAAAACAACAATTCCAGTGTATATTCTAGCTTGGAAAATGCTAAATTGCAGGATGGTAATTCCTTTGGCAATAATTTTGATTCAGCCTGGAAAAGTGTAGCTGATAAGTCTTCGAAGGAATTTGGGAATCTTCAATTTAACTATATAAAGCAAAATTATTATGATGCAGCAGCTGAAAGGATTTATAAAAGCACTGGGGTTAATATAAATACTAAATCAGATGCGCTTAAAAATGTTCTTTGGTCAGCAGCAGTACAGCATGGTGCTCAGGGAGCGGCTAACATATTTTCTAAGATAAATTTAAAAGATACTGATAGCAATATCATTTCAAATGTTTATAATGAAAGACAGAAAGTGAATTTATATTTTAGAGACAGCTCTCAAGCTGTAAAGAATAGCGTCTATAATAGATTTGCTGAAGAAAAAAATCAAGCTCTCAGTATGCTTGGACAAAATGAAGTGTAATGATTAATTAACGACAGGGTTTTTACCCTGTTTATTTATCTATGCTATGTTTTAAAATTTGGAGCTTCTTAGGCTCTTTTTTTCTTACCTAGATATATAGAAATCTATAAATCTAGGTATCTATATAACTAGCATATAGATACCTAGGACTTAATTCATGCTGTAGAGATTTTAATCAAAAAAATTTATAGGAGATGAATATATGAAATATAAAATGATTTGTTTAGACATGGATGGCACGCTTTTGAATGATAGAAAAGAAATATCTTCAGAAAATAAACAGGCTATAGAGAAGGCAAAGGCCGCTGGAGTAAAAGTCATTATATGTACAGGAAGACTTTTTGAATCTGCAGTTTACTATGATGGATATTTGGGACTTAATAATCCTATAATATCTGCTAATGGAGCTTATATAAAGGATAGAAAAAGCGGAGAAGTCATATACAAGGCTAAGCTTGGAAAAGAAAATTGCTTTCAGATACTTAAAGTTTTAAGAAAATACAATATAGCTCCTAATTTTCAAACACCTTATGGAGTTTATACTGAAGAAAATAATCCAGGCTATGAAATGTATTTGAAAATAAACAAGGAACTTCCAGAAGATAGGAAGATGAAAATTAATCTTGTAGAGAACTGGGATAAAACTTTTAATGAGCAGGAAGAAGATATTCTAAAATGCATAGCCATAGAGCAGGACATTGAAAAGTTGAAAAAGGCAAAAAATGAACTTTTGAACAATAGCCAATTTGAAATAGCAAGCTCCTTTAGAAATAATTTTGAGGTGATGACTGCAGGAATTTCTAAAGGCAGGGGAGTAGAAAAATTAGCTGCCTACTATGGCTTTCATAGGGAAGAAGTAATATGTGTAGGTGATAATGAAAATGACTTGTCCATGATAGAATATGCTGGACTTGGCGTGGCCATGGGAAATGGGGAGGGGTTTGTAAAATCAAAGGCAAACTATATTACCGGCTTAAATAATGAGCATGGAGTAGCTCAAGTAATAGAAAAATTTATACTTTCAAAATGAATTAATATGTGATAATGTAAAATAAGGATTATTATGAAATGCTTATAAGGGGGTGAAAAGGTTGAATTTAAATATAGTATTGTTTCAGCCTGAAATACCACAAAATACAGGGAATATAGGAAGAACCTGTGTTCTTACAAATAGTACGCTTCATCTTATTAAGCCCTTAGGGTTTGATCTTGGCGAAAAACAGGTTAGAAGGGCAGGACTTGATTACTGGCCTCAGCTAAAGCTTGAGATGCATGAGTCTTATGAAGATTTGAGAGCAAAGTACCCAGATGCAACCTTTTATTTTTCAACAACAAAAGGAAGCAAATATTATAATGAAGTAGAATTTAAATCAGGTGATTTTATAGTTTTTGGAAGGGAATCCTCAGGACTTCCCGATTATATAAGAGAAGAGAATAAAGAAAATCTCATTAGACTTCCAATGCTTGAGACTAGCACAAGATCTTTAAATCTTTCTAATACTGTTGCCATAGTAGCATATGAGGCTTTAAGACAGATGGAATTTCCAAATATGAAATAGCTTAAACCAGCAGGGCGTTTGAGGCATATTCAAAAGAAGTTATGATTTTTGAGCTAGGCTTTATAAACTGCCCCTTAAGATACAGCCTGAATAACGTGATATTAGGAGATAGAATAGATGGAAAAGATAAAAATTATATCTGATAGTACTTGTGATTTACCTCAATATATTTTGGATAGATATGATATAGAAACCTTACCGCTTTATGTTAATTTTGGTGAGAAACGTTTCCTTGATAGAGAAGAAATTAATTTGGATCAGTTAATAGAAAAAATAGAATCGGGAGAAGAATTTCCAACTACCTCTCAGGTTATTCCTCAAAGATTCTATGAATGCTTTAAAAAATACTTGGAGCAAGGATATAAAATAATTTCAATTCATCTTTCTTCTAAGATGAGCGGTACCTATCAGTCTGCCTGCGTGGCTAAATCCATGCTGGAAAGTGAAGATATCCTCGTGATAGACAGCTGTAATGTTACAGCAGGACTTGGACTTCTAGTTCTAAAGGCAGCAAGGCTTAAGGAAGAAGGAAAAACCTTGGAAGAAATTAACGAGGAAGTTATAAAATGTATACCTCATGTTAAAAGTACCTTAGCTTTTGAAACCCTAGACTATTTGGTTAAAGGCGGCAGGTTATCCAAAACCGCCGGTATGATAGGAAATTTACTTGGCATAAAGCTTATTCTTGAAGTTAAAGATGGACAGATGAGTGTTATGGACAAGGTGAGAGGAAGCAAAAAAGCCGCTAAGACCATAATCGAATATATAGATACGCTTCATATAAAAGAAGATGAACCGTGTTTTCTACTGCATGTACATAACAAAGATATCTTAGGAACCTTAAGAGAAGAATTAAACAGCAGAGGACAGGAATATATAGAAGGTGAGGTTGGCTGCACTGTTGGAGTGCATGCGGGCCCATTAGCCTGTGGTATATTTTTCATTGAAAAGTTTTAATTTATAAGAGGCATCATAATTTAATAATAAAAAAGAATTTAAAAAGGATTGTCTGATTGGACAATCCTTTTCGCTGTTTATGGGCGTTAACAGTGATTTTTTTGAACTGCTTTATGTTAAAACTAAGACATATAAAAAATTTTTTTTGCAAATACTATTTAAAAATTATTAAAAATGTCTTATAATATATATGCGGGACAAAAAATATAATACTGGGACGGTAAACGACCAAAGGGGTGTTTCTTTTGGAGGAAATCTTAAAGTTACAACAAAAAATTGTACCAGAGCTTATAGAATTGCTGGATAAGAGATACAATATACTGAGAACCATATATTATAACCAGCCTTTAGGCAGAAGAATGCTGGCCAATAGTTTGTCTCTTGGAGAGAGAGTGGTAAGAACTGAGATAGATTTTCTTAAATCTGCTGATCTTATCAGCATAAATACCCTGGGAATGACTGTTACGCCGGAAGGTGAAAAAGTAGTCACCAAATTAAAGGAATTTATCCATGAAATTAAGGGACTTACTGATATAGAGAAGGTAATAAAAGAAAAGCTTCAAGTAAGAAATGTCATAGTTGTTCCTGGCGACATGGATGAAGATACCACCGTTCTCAAAGAGATGGCAAGAATCGCAGCTAATTATGTTAAGGCTTCAGTAAAAAATAACATGACCATAGCTATTACAGGCGGAACTACCATTAAAGAAGTGATAGATAATGTCCCAAAGGTAAGCAATCTACATAATGTTTTAGTAGTGCCAGCCAGAGGTGGTATGGGAAGAACAGTTGAGATTCAAGCTAATACCTTGGCAGCTAAACTTGCTAACCGTTTAGGCGGGTCTTACAAATTGTTACATATTCCAGACAATCTCAGCAGCAAAGCTTTTGATGCCATGATTAATGAAAAAGATATAAAAGAAGTGGTGGAAAATATAAGAAACGCCAATGTGCTTATATATGGTATAGGAAGAGCGGATGAGATGGCACGCCGAAGAGGTGTGGTACCTGATAAGCTTGAAATCATAAAAAAACTAGGCGCTGTTGGTGAAGCCTTTGGATGCTATTTTAACAGAGAAGGAAATGTTATTTATTCTACACCAAATGTTGGCATAAATAATAATGACATAAAAAAGATAGAATATCCGATAGCAGTTTCTGGAGGAAAGTCTAAAGCTGAGGCAATTTTGGCTACAGAAAAAGGAAATGTGACAAGTGTTCTCATAACAGATGAAGGTGCTGCCAGAGAAATATTAAAAATTCTGCAAGCAAATGGTGACAATGTGGAATTTTTAAGGTAAAATAATGTTGTTATAAATATTTTTTTATAAAATATTTTATATAAATTTTAAGGAGGTAATATTAATGACAAAAGTTGCTATTAATGGTTTTGGTAGAATAGGAAGATTAGCTTTAAGACAGATAATCAATAATCCTGAATTTGAGGTTGTTGCAATCAACGACTTAACTGATGCTAAGACATTAGCTCATTTATTCAAATATGACTCAGCTCAGGGTAGATTCGATGGAACAATCGAAGTAGTTGAAGGTGGCTTTGTAGTTAATGGAAAGTCTATTAAAATAACTGCTGAAAGAAATCCAGCTGACTTACCATGGGGAGAATTAGGTGTTGACATAGTACTTGAAAGCACAGGATTCTTTACTTCACAGGAAAAGGCAGAAGCTCATATAAAAGCAGGCGCTAAGAAAGTTGTTATATCAGCTCCAGCAACAGGAGATGTTAAGACTGTTGTATTTAATGTTAACCATGATATATTAGATGGTACTGAAACAGTTATATCAGGTGCATCATGCACAACTAACAGCTTAGCACCAGTTGCTAAAGTACTTAATGACAAATTTGGTATAGAAAAAGGATTAATAACTACAATCCATGCTTACACAAATGACCAGAATACTCTTGACGCACCACATGCAAAAGGAGATTTGAGAAGAGCTAGAGCTGCTGCTGCAAGCATAGTTCCAAACTCTACTGGTGCTGCTAAAGCAATCGGATTAGTTATACCTGAATTAAATGGTAAATTAGATGGAGCAGCTCAAAGAGTTCCTGTAATAGCTGGTTCAATAACAGAATTAACTGTTATTTTAAAGAAGAATGTTACTAAGGACGAAATTAACGCTGCTATGAAAGAAGCTTCAAATGAGTCTTTCGGATACACTGAAGATCCAATAGTTTCTTCTGATATAATAGGAATCACTTATGGTTCATTGTTTGATGCAACTCAGACAAAAGTATTAGAAGTTAATGGTTCACAGTTAGTTAAGGTTGCTGCATGGTATGATAATGAAAATTCATACACTTCACAGTTAATCAGAACTTTAAAATATTTTGCAGGACTTGTAAAATAGTAAGATAACTAAATAGTTAAAGCCTTTCTTAAACTAGAAGGCTTTAATGAGTAGGACATAGTGATATGGTCTGGTTTTATAGTTAAGGCTATGAGGCCAGACCATTTCAAGTTTAATAATAATTTTTATGAGGTGAAGTAAATGAGTTATAATAAGAAGACCATTGAAGACATAGATGTAAAAGGCAAGAGAGTTCTTGTAAGATGCGATTTTAACGTTCCTATGAAGGATGGCGTTATAACTGATGAAAACAGATTAAATGGAGCTCTTCCAACTATAAAATACCTAGTAGAAAAAGGCGGAAAAGTTATACTTTGTTCACACCTTGGAAAAGCAAAGGGACCAGATCCAAAGCTTACTTTAGCACCAGTTGCTAAGAGATTAAGCGAGCTTTTAGGAAAAACTGTAGTTTTTGCTGCTGACGATGAAGTTGTTGGAGCAAATGCTAAGGCTGCAGTAGAAAAGATGGCTGAAGGGGATGTTGTTCTTCTTGAGAACACTAGATTCAGAAAAGAAGAAGGAAAGAACGAAGAAGCATTCTCAAAGGATTTAGCTTCACTTGCAGATGTATATGTTAACGATGCATTCGGAACAGCTCACAGAGCTCACTGCTCCACAGTTGGAGTAACTAAATTCGTTGATACAGCAGTCTGCGGATACTTAATTCAGAAGGAATTAAAGTTCCTAGGAGAAGCTGTTGAAAATCCAGTTAGACCTTTCTGTGCTATACTTGGAGGAGCTAAAGTTGTAGATAAGATAGCTGTTATAAACAATCTTCTAGAGAAGGTTGATACACTTATAATAGGTGGAGGAATGGCTTATACTTTCTTAAAGGCTCAAGGCTATGAAATAGGATCTTCTCTTCTTGATGAAGAAAGAGTAGAATATGCTAAAGAAATGATGGCTAAGGCTAAGGAAAAAGGAGTTAAGCTTTTACTTCCAGTAGACAACAGAGTTGCACCAGAATATGCTGATGTTACTGCTGTTATTACAGAAGATGCTTCAGTTCCAGCTGGAAACATGGGACTTGACATCGGACCTAAGTCAGAAAAATTATTTGCAGATGCAGTTAAAGAAGCTAAGACTGTTATTTGGAACGGACCAATGGGAGTTGCTGAATTCAAGAACTTCGAAGCTGGTACAGTTGCAGTTGCTAAGGCTATGGCTGAAAGCGGAGCTACAACAGTAATAGGCGGAGGAGACAGTGCTGCTGCTGTTAACAATCTTGGTTTTGGCGACAAGATGACTCACATCTCTACAGGTGGTGGAGCTTCTCTTGAATTCTTAGAAGGAAAAGAACTTCCAGGAATCGCTGCATTAAACGATAAATAATATACTTAATTAGGATGATGGAAGATTAATTATCTTCCTCATTCTTTATATTTTAGTTTTTAGGAGGATTTTTTAAATGAGAAAAGCAATAATAGCTGGAAACTGGAAAATGCATAACACTGTTGAAGAAGCAGTTAAGGCAATAGAAGCACTTAAGCCATTAGTTAAGGATGCAAAGTGCGACGTAGTTGTATGTCCTACATTTGTAGCTTTAGATGCAGTAGTTAAAGCTGCTGCTGGAAGCAACATAAAGGTTGGAGCTCAAAACGTACATTTTGAAGAAAAAGGAGCTTTCACTGGAGAAGTTGCTCCAGGAATGCTTGAAGCTTTAAAGGTTGATTATGTGGTTCTTGGACATAGCGAAAGAAGACAGTATTTCAATGAAACTGACGAAGCTGTAAACAAGAAGATAAAGGCATGCTTTGCGCATAATCTTATTCCAATACTTTGCGTTGGTGAATCTTTAGAAGAAAGAGAAGCTAATGTAACTAACGAAGTTATAGGAAAGCAGATAAAGCTTGACCTTGCTGGTTTAACAGTTGAGCAGGTAGAAAAATTAGTAGTAGCTTACGAGCCAATCTGGGCTATTGGAACTGGAAAGACAGCTACAGCTGATCAGGCTAATGAAACAATAGCAGCAATAAGAAGTGCTATCGCTAGCGTATACGGAGCTGAAGTTGCTGAAAAGACAAGAATTCAGTACGGCGGATCTGTAAAACCTTCAACAATAGCAGAGCAGATGGCTAAATCAGACATCGACGGAGCATTAGTTGGAGGAGCAAGTCTTGTTCCTGCTGATTTTGCAGCTATAGTTAATTACTAAAATACCTAGTGAGGAAGGTTTTATGCCTCCTCACTAATTTTAAATAAATCTTAATTATTTGGAGGCAAATATGGCAAAAAAACCAGTAATGTTAATGATATTAGACGGATTTGGTATCACTGATAAAGTTGAAGGAAATGCTGTTAAGGCAGCTAACAAGCCAAATTATGATGGATTATTTGCTAAATATCCACATACTCAATTAGAAGCCAGCGGACTAGAAGTAGGACTTCCAAAAGGACAGATGGGTAACTCAGAAGTTGGACATCTAAACATAGGAGCCGGAAGAATAGTATACCAGGAGCTTACTAGAATCACTAAAGCTATAGAAGATGGAGATTTTTTTGATAATGCAGCTTTAAATACAGCCGTAGAAAATGCTATCAAAAATAATTCTTCACTTCATCTTATGGGCCTTTTATCCAGCGGTGGAGTTCACTCACACATCGAGCATTTAAAAGCTTTATTAAAGCTTGCTAAGGATAAAGGACTTTCAAAGGTTTATGTACATGGCTTCTTGGACGGAAGAGATGTTCCTCCTTCCTCAGGTAAAGAATTTGTAACTGAACTTGAAAATTACATGAAGGAAATAAATAGCGGAAAAATAGCAACTTTAAGCGGAAGATATTATGCAATGGATAGGGACAAGCGCTGGGAAAGAGTTGAACTTGCTTACAATGCTATGGTTTTATCTAAAGGAGAAACAGCTTCCAGCGCTATAGAGGCTGTAGACAAGTCTTACAATGACAATAAGACAGATGAATTTGTACTTCCAACTGTTATATTAGAAGACGGAAAGCCAGTAGCTAATATAAAGAGCGGAGATTCTGTTATTTTCTTTAACTTCAGACCAGATAGAGCAAGAGAAATAACTAGATCTATAAACGATAAGGTATTTGATGGCTTCAAGAGAGAAACTCTTGATTTAACTTTTGTGACTATGACTCAGTACGATAGCACTATCGAAGGAGTTAAGGTAGCATATTTACCACAATCCTACAAGAATACTTTGGGAGAATATGTAAGCAGCCTAGGAAAGAAACAGCTTAGAATAGCTGAAACTGAAAAATACGCTCACGTAACCTTCTTCTTCAATGGCGGAGTTGAAGAGCCAAACCCAGGAGAAGAAAGAGCTCTTATTTCATCTCCTAAGGTTGCCACTTATGACTTAAAGCCTGAAATGAGCGCTTACGAAGTTACAGAAGAGCTTCTTAAGCAATTAGATGCAGACAAATATGATATGGTAATATTAAACTTTGCTAACCCTGACATGGTTGGACATACAGGCATATTCGAAGCTGCTAAAGCTGCTATAGAAGCAGTAGATGTATGCCTTGGAAAGATAGTAAATAAAGTTCTTGAAAAGGATGGAGCAGTATTCATCACTGCTGATCACGGAAATGCTGAGCAGATGATCGACTACTCTACAGGAGCACCAATGACAGCTCACACTACTGACCCAGTTCCATTCCTATATGTAGCAAATGGAGCTACTGAAATGAGAGATGGCGGAAGACTTTCCGACATAGCTCCAACAATGCTTCAGGTTATGGGTATAGAAGCACCTGCTGAAATGACAGGAAAGAGTTTAATAAAGTAGTATATGCTTTAAATCAGTGTAAAAATCAACACTGATTTAAAACGGAACCTAAAAAACAAAAGAAGCTAAATGCTTCTTTTGTTTTTTAAGCCTTTGAATAGTTATCTAACAGATTGGAACAAGGTCCCATGAACCTATGAAGGGCAGGAATCATGATAATAATCAATGCGATTCCAAGCAGAAAACCAAGTAATATTGTGCCTATTCCATAGCTGAGCAACCCTTCAGCTTTAATCAGAAGAAATATGCTGACAGGTAAGAAAATAATAGAAGTTATTATTCCAGGAACATATTTCTTAAAGCTTATGCACAAGCCAATATGAAGAAAAAGCATATGCAGAGCCAGACCTAAAAAGGCTCCATACCAAATAAAATAGCTATCAAAAATTACAGATAATAAACTTATGAGAGAAAAAATTAAAAATTCTATTTCCACTCCAATTGAAAAGGTCGGAGTTTGACAAATGTGAACGTAATTTAAAGCAAAAGGCTTCATTTTAGGCCAAGTCATATCAATTTTTTTCTTATAGCGCTTACTCCATATTTCAGCCATGATAATTTCCTCAAAATCGTGAAGCATAAAAATAATTGGTAAGAGCCAAACAAGAGAATTCATTGCATTCATAAAACAACCTTCTTTCTTGACACATTTGTGTCTATTAACAATATTTATTATAATTAATAGATGGATAGAGTCAATGCTTTTGGAGCAATAGCTACATATTTGAAAATATGTGTCGAGGAAGGAGAAATGTAGTTATGAAGGATAAAAACAAAGGAAATACAGTATCAAAGCAGTCAAAATCATGGATGGAGAATGCGCTAATAGAGTTAATGAAAACTTACAAATATGAAGAAATCACTATACAGCAGCTAACGGATCAGGCTGGCCTTTCCAGAAGAACCTTTTATCGCAATTACTCTTCTAAAGATGAGATCCTGGAAGACTGCTTTAAGAAAATTTGGAGCGAATACGAGCTGTTTACACGTCAACAAAAAGATTTAAGCCTTACCAATGTGGCAAGAATATTTTTTACTGTCATGAAGAAGCATGTGGATTTTCTTAACTTAGTTAATCAGCAGGGTCTGCTTAACATTTTTATTTTAAAGATGGGGAATTTATTGCCTGAGGTTTTTAATGAACTGAAGGGAAAAGATATGCCTTTCTCAAAGGAAAATATAGAATATGCTCTGACCTTCAGCACTGGAGGATTCATGCTCCTGCTTACTAGATGGTTTAAGGATATACCACAAAAATCTCCAGAAGAAATGGCAGAGATAATGGGGGACATTATATTCATAGCTAATTATCAAAACCCTATTAAGCATTCTATATAAAAATATATAAAATAATGTATTTTTACCGAAAAATAAGGATAAAATTTAAAAGGTGGTTTTAAATCAATGTAAAAATTAGCACTGATCTAAAACAAAACAGATAAATAAAATGGTGAAACATATACATAATTGAATATTTTGTATAAAGCAGCTTGTAAGTGCTTGTACAAAGTAGTATAATATGAGTGAGAATAATAATCAATTAAAGCTGATAATCATTATGACTATGGTTGTAATGGGATAGGAGGACTGTATGGGAAAGAGACCAGTTATGTTGATGATTTTAGATGGCTTAGGCTTAACTGATAGAGTAGAAGGTAATGCCGTCAGGGAAGCAAATAAGCCTAATTTTGATAGTTATATGAAAAAGTATTATAGCACGCAATTAGATGCCAGTGGTATGGAGGTAGGCCTTCCAAAAGGTCAGATGGGTAACTCCGAAGTTGGTCATCTCAATATAGGAGCAGGAAGAATAATTTATCAGGAGTTAACAAGAATTACTAAGGAAATAGAGGATGAAGCTTTCTATAAGAATGAGGTTTTGAACTCAGCTATAGATAGTGCATTAGAAAAAGGAACTTCACTTCATCTTCTAGGACTTCTATCGAATGGAGGAGTGCATTCTCACATAGATCATTTAAAAGCACTTTTAAAACTCTCAAAGCAAAAGGGATTATCAAAGGTATATATACATGCTTTTATGGATGGAAGAGATACACCTCCAACTTCAGGAAAGGATTTTATTCAGGAGCTTGAAGATTATATAAAAGAAATAGGAGTAGGTAAGATTGCTACCATATCCGGAAGATACTATGCTATGGATAGAGATAAAAGATGGGAAAGAGTGCAGCTCGCTTATGACGCTTTAGTAAAAGGAAAGGGTGAAGTTGCAGAAAGTGCTGTAGCAGCCATTGAAAAGTCTTATAGTGATAACAAGAAGGATGAGTTCGTATTGCCCACGGTTATTACAGAAGAAGGCAAACCTATAGCTTCAATAAAGAATAATGATTCTGTGATATTCTTTAACTTCAGACCGGATAGAGCAAGGGAATTAACCAGAGCTATAAATGATAAGAAGTTTGATGGATTCCCAAGAGAAACCTTAAAACTCAAATTCGCAACTATGACTCAGTACGATGTTACTATCGAAGGGGTGGATGTAGCTTACCATCCTCAGTCCTACAAAAATACTATTGGAGAGTTTGTAAGCAGTCTTGGACTAAAGCAGCTTAGAATGGCTGAAACTGAAAAATATGCTCATGTAACCTTCTTCTTCAATGGTGGAGTAGAAGAACCAAATCCAGGAGAAGAGAGGATTGTGGTACCTTCTCCAAAGGTAGCTACTTATGATTTAAAGCCTGAAATGAGTGCTTATGAGCTCACAGAAGAACTTTTAAGCAGGATAGACAGCGATAAATATGATCTTATAATTGTGAATTATGCAAATCCTGATATGGTGGGCCATACTGGAGTGTTAGAAGCAGCTAAGAAAGCTGTGGAAACAGTGGATATATGCGCAGGAAAGGTAGTCGAAAAAGTTCTTTCCAAAGGTGGAGCGGTATTTATAACTGCTGACCATGGAAATGCAGAACAGATGATAGATTACTCTACTGGAGCACCTATGACTTCGCACACTACGGATCCTGTACCATTCATATTCGTTGCCGATGACAGCAGAGAGATGAGAGCTGGAGGAAAACTTTCAGATATTGCTCCAACTTTGCTTGAGGAAATGGGTATTACGCCGCCAGCAGAGATGACTGGGGAATCGCTTATTAAAGCATAGGGAATTTTAACTTAAAATTTCCTAATAATTAAAAAAATTTAACCATGATATGTACAAATAATAAATATTTATGGGTATAATATAGATATACACCTTATATTAATTCTATATAGAATGTACATATTATAAAGTATGGACTAAGAATTATTAATTTAAAAATGAAAGGGGTGAATATCCTGATTTTAGGTTTAAAGCTTAAAAGCTTTAGACTATAACCTTATCTAGTCCGTAAGGTTGCTGTAATTAGATATACAGTAAGGCAAATCAGGGAACCAATATGAAAAATTATGTAGAAATTGTAGATGTTTATGCGAGACAAATACTTGACTCAAGAGCTTTTCCAACAGTAGAAGTTGAAGTGACTTTAGAGGATGGAACAGTAGGAACTGCAGCAGTACCTTCTGGAGCTTCCACTGGTATTTTTGAAGCTGTAGAATTAAGAGATGGAGATAAATCAAAGTTCGACGGAAAGGGAGTTTTAACAGCTGTAGATAATGTAAATAAACTTATAGCTGAAGAACTTACTGGAGTTAATGTATTCGATCAGCCACTTATTGATAAAATAATGATAGAGCTTGATGGAACTGAGAATAAATCTAAGCTAGGTGCAAATGCTATGCTTGGTGTATCCTTAGCCGCTGCAAAGGCTGCTTCTAACTATCTTGGACTTCCACTTTACCAGTACATAGGCGGAGTAAATGCTAAGGTACTTCCAGTACCAATGATGAACATATTAAACGGAGGTAAGCATGCAGACAACAATGTAGATCTTCAGGAATTTATGATAATGCCTGTGGGAGCTCCTTCTTTTAGCGAAGCACTTAGAATGGCTGCAGAAGTTTACCATACATTGAAGGGACTTTTAAAATCCAAAGGCTATGAAACTGGAGTTGGTGATGAAGGTGGATTCGCACCAAATCTAAAGTCTAACGAAGAAGCAATTCAGGTTATATTAGAAGCAGTAAAGAAAGCAGGCTATGAACCTGGAAAGGATATATTCGTAGCACTTGACCCTGCATCTTCTGAATTCTTCGAAGATGGAAAATACAATCTAAAAGGTGAAGGAAAAGTTCTTACACCAGAGGAGATGGTTAACTACTATGTAGATTTAGTTAACAAATATCCTATAATATCCATTGAGGACGGAATGGCAGAAGAAGATTGGGAAGGCTGGAAGCTTATAACTGAAAAGCTAGGCTCAAAGATACAGTTGGTAGGTGACGATTTATTCGTTACAAACACAAAGAGATTAAATATGGGAATTGAAAGAGGAGTAGCAAACTCAATTCTTATAAAGCTTAACCAGATAGGAACTCTTACTGAAACTTTAAATGCTATAGAAACAGCAGAAAGAGCTGGATATACAGCAGTAGTTTCACACAGATCAGGAGAAACTGAAGATACTACAATAGCTGATCTTGTTGTAGCAGTAAACGCTGGACAGATCAAGACAGGAGCTCCTGCAAGAAGTGAAAGAGTTGCTAAATACAACCAGCTTCTAAGAATAGAAGAAGAATTATTGGATATAGCAGAATATAGAGGAAGAAAAGCTTTCTATAATGTAAAATAATTCATATGTAAATTAAAAAGGACTGCAGAGTGATTAATTTCACTGCAGTCCTTTTTATTTTTTTGTGACATTAATGTTTTTAAAGGAATCCCTAGTAAGAGGATGCTAACCATTATAAGCGTATATCAGCATACTTTTAAGTCATGCCTAAATTATTCTCAGTGATAGTTGCATTTTACGAATTTAAGCATATACAGGTAATGTAAAATATTTAGCTTTTAGATGAAGGTAGATTAAACAATATATTATAGAAGAAAATATGCTAGGCTTGTATTTATTTTAATTAATTGATTAGGAGTTGAAAGTATGAAAAAGAAATTATTATCTATAATGTTAGCAGCAACTATAGCCAGTGGGATTTTAATAGGATGCTCAAAAGACAGCTCCAATAATAATGCAGCACAACCAGCTAAAGTTACTGAAACTGGAAAAAATAGCACTAACACAGTGAAAGAAAATAATAACAGTACTACTAATAACACAACCAATAATAACAGTAATAATAATGCTACCGCTAATACCAATAACTCAAATAGTAATAACTCAAAATTCTCTTCAAGTTCAGCTAATACAGAACAAGAGGTCATTCAAGTACCAGTTACAATTATAAATGGTACAGATGTTGAATTCGCTAAACTATATGCCTCAGGTATTGATGTTGATAATTGGGGAAACAATCTTATTGGCAGTGGAACCTTTCCTCCTGGATATGAGTTAAAGGTTAAATTTGGAGTTGACGCTAATAATTTAAAATGGGACTTTAAAGCTGTTGATTTATATGGTGATTCTTTAGTATTCAATGGACTGGATCTATCTAATTGTAATGTAGATGGAGTTACTATCACTTTATCCTATAATCGACAGACACATATAAGTACCATTACAGCTAATTAGATTATCTCTTTAGCAATAACTCAGCTAAAATAGAAGCTTTTCCTTGAAATTAGGATAGCTTCTATACTGCAAAATTAATATTAATATAAGTGTTATTTTACTCTTGAATGTATAGATGCTTTAAATATTTAGTTGTAATATTATGTAACATGTGTTAATATGAATTTATACTATGATTGTGCTAAATGGGAGGTGTTTTAAGATGACTATATTCTTAAATGCTATAGAGGTAATATTATCAATTGCAATAATTGTAATAGTTTTAATGCAGCCAAGCAAAGCAGACGGACTTAAAGGATTAATTCAAGGTAACTCAGAAACATTCTTTTCAAGAAACAAAGGACGTACAAGAGAATCAAGATTAGCTAAAATGACTATAGTATTTTCTGTACTTTTTGCTATCGTTACTATAATTTTAAATCTTTTAAACAAGTAATACATATTTGATATGGTTATGCTGACTGCCTAGTTGATGTTATTTACAGGCGTCAGTTTTTTATTTTGTCTCGTTTTTTATGATTGAAGCTTATTTATATGAATATTTGTTTTAGATAAGTTAAAAATACATATTATGAACAATTAGAGTATTTCCAATAATTTATACTTTTATGAGTAACAGGAGGTGTTAAAGTGACTATTAGAGAAAAAATTATGGATTGTATGATGGATACAGATTACAGACCCATGGATTTATTTAAACTAGCTGATATCCTGGGTGTTGCAGATGTAGATATAAAAATTCTTAGAAAAATGCTGAAGGCTATGGAAAAAGAAGGCGTTATATTAAAAAATAGTAATGAAAAATATGGACTTACAGATAAAATGGGAATTATAAAAGGAAAATTTCAGGGAAATCAAAGAGGTTTTGGGTTTTTGATTCCTTATGAAGAAAGAGATGATTTATTCATTCCTGCCAATGCGGTAAACGGTGCTATGAATGGCGATATAGTCTTGGCTAAGATAACTAGTGAAGCAATACATGGCAAGAGGATTGAAGGCGAAATAATAAAAGTATTAGAAAGAGCCAACCAAACGTTGGTAGGCGTATACGAAGACAGCAAAAACTTCGGTTTTGTGGTAGCAGATGATAAAAGGATATATAATGATATATTCATTCCCAAAGGAGAAAAAAATCACGCAAAAAACGGTGATGTGGTAATAATTGAAATAACTAGATGGCCTGAGGCAAGACGTAATCCTGAAGGAAAAGTAATAGAGATACTGGGGAAAAAAGGAGAAAAAGGCATAGATATTTTAAGCATAATAAAGAAATATCATCTGCCAGAAGAATTCCCTGAAAAGGTGCAGAATTTTGCTAAGGAAATTCCAGAAGAGATTCCACAGGAGGAATATGAAAGAAGAAAAGATTTGACCTCCTGGAAAATGGTAACCATTGATGGTGAAGATGCTAAAGACCTTGATGATGCAGTATCCTTAGAAAAGCTTCCTAATGGGAATTATAAATTAGGAGTTCATATTGCAGACGTATCTAACTATGTAAGAGAAAAAAATCCATTGGATAAAGAGGCTTTAAAGAGAGGAACCTCCGTTTACTTAATAGACAGAGTAATCCCTATGCTTCCAAGAGAGTTGTCCAACGGTATATGCAGCTTGAATCCTAAGGTGGATAGGCTTACTCTCAGCTGTGTTATGGAGATAGACAATACGGGAAAGGTACTATCTCATGACATATTTGAAAGTGTAATAAGAACTTCCGAAAGAATGACCTATACAGATGTAACTAAGATTCTTAGGGATAAGGATGAAGAGCTCATTAAAAAATATGAGTATCTTTACGAAGATTTCAAGGAAATGGAAAAGCTTTGCAATATACTAAATGCTAGAAGAATGGCCAGAGGAGCTATAGATTTTGACTTTGAAGAAAGCAAGATAATATTAAATGAAGAGGGATGGCCTGTGGAGGTAAAGCCTTACGAAAGAGCCATTGCCAATAGGATCATAGAGGAATTTATGCTGATTTGCAATGAAACTATTGCAGAGCATATGTTCTGGGCAAATATGCCTTTTGTATATAGAATACATGAGGAGCCTAACGAAGAAAAGCTTTCTGTTTTTTATGAGTTCATTCATAATCTAGGCTACACAGTTAAACATACTAAGGAGATCCATCCAAGATCTCTGCAGGAAATATTAGAAAAAATTAAGGGCAAAAACGAAGAAACAGTAGTCAGCACACTGCTTTTAAGATCAATGATGCAGGCAAGATATTCTCCTGAATCAGTAGGACACTTTGGCCTTGCAGCTAAGTATTACTGCCACTTTACTTCTCCTATAAGAAGATATCCAGACCTTATGATTCATAGAATAATAAAAGAATTCATAAATGGACGCATTGATGATAATAGAATTAAAAAATTGACACCGATTGTAGAGCATGCATCAATCCAATCTTCTGAAACTGAAAGAATAGCTCAGGATGCTGAAAGAGAAGTGGATGATCTTAAGAAGGCTGAATATATGAGCGATAAGATAGGAGAGACCTTCGAAGGCATAATATCTTCCGTTACAGGCTTTGGCTTCTTTGTGGAACTGCCTAACACTATAGAAGGACTTGTCCACATGAGCACTTTAGAGGATGATTACTATGTATATGATGAAGCTCATCTTTGCATAATAGGAGAAAGAACTAAGAAAATATATAAGCTGGGGGACCAGGTAAAGATACTGGTTTCAAGAGTAGATATAGACAGCAGGGAAGTGCATTTTGAAGTGATAACTGAAGAAGGCGAAGACGAAATCTATTATAAGAATCCTGCTAAGAAAAGAAAAAGAAATTCAGGGAAGAAAAACAAAAAGTATACTATAATGTCCTTGGATGAATTTGAACAAGAGGAAGCTTTTCCAGAGGAAAATGAGGAACCTGAAGACAATAGCGATTTAGAAGAAGTAATTAAAGAAGATATTATTGTGGATGCTCCTCCTCATATTCCGGAAAAAGACGAATATTAATCATAGGTTCTCATTGCTGGAAGGATATATTAGATTCTATTTGACATAAGCAAGGAAAGAGGATATAATATACTTCCAGCAAGGATTTTGAGGTGTTTTATTATGGGAAGTAAGAATAATGGTACAAAAACTTTGGCTGAAAATAGAAAAGCTCGTCACGATTATTTTATAGAAGAAGTGTTTGAGGCTGGTATTGCTTTAGTAGGTACTGAAGTAAAATCTATAAGGCAGGGAAAAGTTAATTTAAAGGACAGTTATGCAGATATCTATAATTCTGAGATGTTTGTAAAGAATATGCATGTAAGTCCTTATGAGCAGGGGAATATATTTAATGTAGATCCACTTAGAGATAGAAAGCTTCTTATGCACAAAGAAGAAATAAGAAAGCTTATAGGCTATACAGCTCAGAAAGGCTATACTCTAGTACCGCTGTCTCTCTACCTTAAAAAAGGTAGAGTTAAGGTTTCAATAGCCGTAGCCAAAGGTAAAAAGGATTATGATAAGCGTGATGCAATGCTTGAAAAGGCAGCAAAGCGTGATATAGACAGACAGCTGAAAGAAAGATCAAAATATTAATAAAAATGTTTATAACAGCTTAATGATGCCTGCACTAAACCAGCAGCATATTAGGCAATTATATAAAAAGCTTTAGCTTTAAAAAATTTTATGGCAATAAAAAGCAAGAGAGATTTAAATTCACTATTGATTAATACTTTTAATTGCTGTATTATGAATAATGTAATCTTTGAAAAGTAAATAATGTTTGCGGTGTGAGGAAGGCTTATCCTTTTTATAGCTTCCACCATAATATGGGGGCGTAAAGGTTTCGACGGGGGTAAGACGTGTTTGAGAAGCGAGTCGAAGGTCCTGGACCTGCGTTAAAAAACTAGGAATTAAATATAAACGCAAACGAAGAAAATAATTACGCTTTAGCAGCTTAGTCTGCTGGCCGTCAGCCCGGGAGTCCCACGACCCGGTGTCTGGCGTCAATAGTGGGGCCCCGAGCCTAGGAAAGCTTTGACCTAGGAACGGAATTTATGAAGCTACTGAAGTCAGAAGCCCGTTTATCGGCGTCTGATGGAGGGAACAGGTCGGGGACATCACCTTTAGGTGTGTCGCCTAACCATAAAAGATAAACTGCACTCGGAGATGCTCAGGCATTGCTGCTTTCGGACAGGGGTTCGATTCAAATGGAGTCGCCTTATGAAGTGATTCATAAGTGAAAACTTGGCTTTATCGGTGAAACCGTAACGTGTCATGACGACGGCAATACCGAGAGGTATGTGGAGAAATGCAACAGCCTTGTATCGACTTATAGGTTCCTTCAACTATATAACTAGTTATCTATATATCTATATTTATGGTTAAGGAATACTAGGATAGAAGCTGAAAAACTATATTTTGCTTCTATAATATGCCAAGGGGCTTGATAAATAAATCAAGTTCAAGATATAGTCAGTGCTGCTGGATAACAGTAGAAGAGCATGTCCCCTCGCCTCCACCATACATATAAAACATCACTTCGGTGGTGTTTTTTTACTTTATAGAAATAAATCTATTATAAAAATCTATTTTTTGGTTAAGCATTTCTTCTGAATATCTCCCATTTCTTGGAGTGAAGCTTTTCTATTCACTTAATATAAGAGAAGCTCTTTTCTTTTTACTTTCAATCACTAAATAAGGATAAACTAAAGCAATAAGCTTTATTGCCTCATCATATTTTGTGATATAAGAGAAAGAAAATTTATGTCTCTCTTCATTATAATTTTTTTTACTAATAATATTTCCTAATTATGGTATGATGTTTCTCTAAAGATGTTCTATATTGCTAATGTTATCGATTTAAGATATTCAAATAATACAAACTGGGTGCTATATATCAAAAGAGGTTAGTAGAATTTTTAATTAAATAAACATATTATAGTAAGATAATAAATATAAACAAATAGAATTAAGAAATATCACAAAACATGAGGAGTGAAAGAATATGAAATGGGAAGACAGTCTGTTTAACAGAGTTAAAGATATACAAAGTTATTCTTTTTTAAATGAGGACGCAGGAGAAAATTCACTATCAACATGTTATATTTTAGCATATTTAGTATCTTACTTTAAGTTTAAAAATTACGTGGAGATTGGTGTGTATAAAGGCAGGAGTCTATTTTCTGTGGCTCAGGCAATTAATGATAATGAAGGAAAAGCTTATGGAATAGATCCTTATTACTTTGAAGCAATTTGCAGTCAGGTAGTAATGAATACAGAAGTATCAGAACTTTCTAAGGTTGTTGAAATTATAGGAAAAACCTCCACAAAAGCTGCTCCATATTTCAAGGATATTGAAATAGATATGCTTCATATTAATGGTAGCCATGATTATGAAAGTGTTCAGGCGGATATGAATAATTATTCACCGCTAATAAGAGAGGGTGGAATTATTATATTTAATCGCATAGACTTGGATTCTGTAAAATGCTGCTATAATCAATGTAAAAATGATTATATAACATTACTTGAAACAAATAAATTTGGTATACTGATGAAAAATCATAAAAATTTGAAAAGATTAAACAGTAAGGTTGATATATCAAAAAAATTGAAAAATCTTTATTTTAGATTGCTTGAGCTAGAGAATGAAACAGAATATAAAAAGATTACCGTAAATGTGGGTGTATTAGCATATAACCACGAAAATTATATAGTTGACTGCCTTAATTCAATAATAAAGCAGAAGGGTGATTTCAACTTAAATATTATTATTTGTGAAGATAACTCAAGTGATGCAACTGCAGGGATTGTTCAAGCCTATATTAACAATGTAGAAGTTGGAGAGAATGTAACTTTTGAATTTCTAAAAAGCGAAGAAAACTTGGGAATGGTAAAAAATTTAAGACGATTATTAAAAGCTTGTAGCAAAAGCAGGTATACTGCGTTAATGGACGGTGATGATTACTGGGATGATGAATACAAATTACAAACTCATATAGATTTTATGGAAAGTCACCCTCAGTGTTCCATTTCATTCGATGATATTATATTTTTCGATGAAACAAATAATAATTATAACTTCTATAATATTCAGCAGCAAATTAAAGGTGACATTTTAACTACATCTGATATAACAAGCATAAATTTTATTGCTAATATATCTTGCTGTTTTTATTATAGCAAATATTTTGATCAAATTCCTAATGAGTTTTTTGAAATGTTTGTGGGGGATTGGATGCTTAATATTGAATTTTCAACCTTTGGAGAGATAGGACATGTCAAAAAAGCAATGACTGTATACAGGAGGAATGAACAGGGTATTTGGAGCGGCATGGATGAAAATCAAAAGAATAAAAAAACTATAGAATTAATTGATGCTTACAATAAGTTTTTAAATTACAACTATAATGAAGAATTTTCTCATATTCGTAAGTTCTGCGATTCAAAATCCGGTAATCGATATTTGGAACCTCTTATATACAGACCCATTAGATTTGAATAGTTTAAACCTTTAAGATAATGAATAAATAGCGATTATTAGAAGAAAACAGCTATAATATTGGGTATGCTTTTTATCAGTAATGATACAAAAGAGGTTGGCTTGAGCCTGTGAAAAAAAGTCTGTAAAAGCAGCTTTCTATGATAAAATAAAAATATCATAGGAGGCTGTTTTATTATGGGAAAAAGAAGAGAAACATTGAGTGAAGGAAAGAAGAACATTATTGCTGCGTTGCTAGATGAGTATGACATTCAGTCCGCTGAAGATATTCAGGATGCATTAAAGGATTTGCTAGGAGGCACAATACAATCTATGCTAGAAGCTGAAATGGACGATCATCTAGGATATGCACCTTATGAGCGTAGCGCTGGTACAAATGCAAGAAATGGCAAGAAAAACAAAACAATTCGTAGTAAATACGGCGAAATGGATATTGAAGTTCCACAAGATAGGGAAAGCTCTTTCGAGCCTAAGATTGTTCAAAAACGTCAGAAAGATATTTCTGGCATAGAAGAAAAAATTATTGCTATGTATGCTAAGGGGTTAACTACAAGACAAATTTCACACCAGGTTGAGGATATTTATGGATTCTCGGTAAGTGAAGGAATGGTATCCGATATAACAAACAAGCTTTTACCAGAAATCGAAGCTTGGCAGGAAAGGCCTTTATCTAGTGTTTATCCAATTGTATTCATAGATGCAGTTCACTTTTCTGTTAGAGACAATAATGTCATTCGTAAGCTAGCCGCTTACATCATTCTTGGTATCAATGAAGATGGTAGAAAAGAAGTACTTTCCATTCAAATTGGTGAGAATGAAAGCAGTAAATATTGGCTTAGTGTTCTCAATGAGCTCAAGAATAGAGGCGTAGCCGATATTCTTATACTTTGCGCAGATGGTCTCACAGGTATTAAAGAATCCATATCGGTAGCATTCCCTAATACTGAATATCAGCGTTGTATTGTCCATCAGGTTAGGAACACATTGAAATACGTAGCAGATAAGGATAAAAAGCAATTTGCTGCGGATTTGAAGACTATTTATCATGCACCTTCTGAAGAAGTAGCCTACGAACGTATGAAAAATGTTACTGAAAAGTGGCAGGATCATTATCCAAATGCTATGAAGAGCTGGAATACAAACTGGGATGTTATTAGTCCAATTTTTAAGTTCTCTGCGGATGTTAGAAAAGTTATTTATACCACCAATGCAATAGAAAGTCTAAACAGCACTTATCGTCGCTTAAATAGACAGCGAAGCGTATTCCCAAGCGACACAGCATTGCTTAAGGCTCTATACCTAGCCACTTTCGAAGCTACTAAAAAGTGGACTCTCCCTCTAAGAAATTGGGGAAAGGTGTATGGAGAATTATCCATTATGTATGAAGGAAGACTCCACTAAAAAAATAATAACAGCATGTTTAAAACGCCTTTCTTTAAGGCTGTTCTTGACATGCAACTAAATTGCTACTATAGTAAATAAAAGACATGAAAGCCTCTTATCGGCTCTCATGTCCTATCAATAGTTATCATAGAAAGCTATTTACAGAAAAACTTTCACACACTCGTTGGCTTTAAAGGATACATTGATCCTTTAAAGTCAACCATTTTGATATGCTAATCTTTATTTTATAAATATTTTTCACCAGCGATTCTACCTCTAATTACTTTTGCTGGATTACCATATGCTACAACGTATTTTGGAATATCTTTTATCACAGTGGCTCCAGCTCCTATTATAGTATGCTCTCCAATTGTTATTCCGTGAATCACTTTTGCACCTAAGGAAACAGCTGAAAATGAACCTATTTTTACATTTCCACCAATAGATGAACCAGGAGCTAAACTTGAATAATCTAACATTTTACTATCATGATCTAAGGATGAATTATTATTTATTATGCAAAAATCACCCACTGTTGCATTACTGCTTATAGTGGTATTGGCCATTATCACTGAGCCTTTTCCTATTAATACATTTCTAGCTATTTGTGCAGAAGGATGAATTACTTTAATAAAGTTAAATTGAGGAATATAATGTGAAATTTTATTATAAACAATATATCTAATAAAATTATCTCCAATTGCAATAATTCCGCCATCAATTTTATACTTTCTTATTAATTTTTCTAAATCCTCTTCTTTTCCAATTATTTTATATCCGAAGGAGCTAGAGCCCACTTGTTTAAATCTATCTAGCAATCCAATAATTTTATATTTATTTTCTTTTTCAATACAATCAATTACCACTTTCGCATGTCCAGAAGAACCAATAACAATAATATTCAAGGCAAACATCTCCTTAAGATATATCAAGAAACTTATTAATATTTAGGTGATTTTATTTATAATGCCAATAATATTTTTTTGTACATTCGGTTCTAGTGAATCATACAGCGGTAAGCAAAGTATTCTGATTGAAATATACTCTGAATTGGGTACACTATGGGCTTTATTTTTTATATATGGTAAATCGTTTAAAGATGGATAAAAATATCTTCTTGGATAAATATTTTCATTTTCAAGAACTCTCTTTACTTTTAATAAGCTTTCTTCATCTTTAAATACTACCGGGAAATAGCAGTAATTTAAGCTACTATTTATATTTTGCTCTTGTCTAATCAATTTTTTACTTAAATAGTTCATATAGTTTTCATATGCCTTTTTTCTATTTTCAAATATTTTGTCTATATCATCCAATACACATAATCCCATGGCGGCTTCAAATTCATTCATCTTTCCATTAATACCAACCTCAGTTATATGCTCTTGGTCACTTATTCCGAAATTAATTATTTTTCTGGCCTTGTTATAAATTTCATCATCACTTATCACAAGTGCACCACCTTCTATGGTATGAAAAACCTTAGTGGCATGAAAACTAAGGGTAGAGATATCTCCATAATTGAGTACGCTGTTTTCTTTGTATTTAACTCCAAAAGCATGAGAAGCATCATAAATTACTTTTAGATTAAATTTTTTTGCTATTTCATCTATTTTTTCTACATCACAGGCATTTCCAAACACATGCACAGGAATTATAGCTGAAGTAGTTTTTGAAATTTTCTCTTTGATTTTTTTATAATCTATATTAAAGGTATCTTTATTTATATCTGCAAAAACTGGATTGATACCTTGCCATACTTGACTACTAGTAGTCGCTACAAAAGAAAAGGGTGTAGTAATCGCATCACCTTTTATATCTAAAAGATTATAGGCAATCTGTAGGGCTATTGTTCCATTTGCAACCAATAGTACATGCTTTACTCCTAAATATTTTTCCAACTTATTTTCTAGTTCTTTTACTAATGGCCCATTATTGGTAACAAAGCCAATTTTAAATATTTTTTCTAAATATGCTTCATACTTCTTTAGTTCGGGAAGGTAGGTTTTCGTTACGTTAACCATTTTTTTATCTCCTATACTGTTTTATTCTGTGTATCAATTTTTATATTATAATATGTAAAAATTCAGATTTTGCTATGGTAAATTAAAATGGCGTTTCGTTTACAAATATTCAGTTGTCAGTTACAAAGATTGCTTTTCGATTTACAAAGTGGCATCTTGTGTTACTATTGAGTCTGCCAATCAATATCTTATGCATAATCAACAAAAAAATATTGAAAAACGATAAATTTTTATTGAAATAATTAAACTGTTGTAGTAATATAAAATCAGAAACTTGCAGATGGAGGAATTGATTTATGAAAGAAAACAAATATAATTCTATGGTTAGGTTTTTGATAATTGTATTAAATGTTCTCATCGTTTTTGGAATAGTAACCTTTTTAAGCCTAATTATAAGCACCCTAACTTCAAAGGGTATTGAGGCAGCAAATGGAAAATATTTAGCAAACTGCTTGTTGTTTTTTATTGGTACTTCTTCCTTGATGATTATTCTTTATTGTCTTAGGAAGATATTAAAGTCTGTAATAAAGAAAGGTCCATTTAACATGAGTATTGTAAAAAGTCTAAAAAATATAACATTATGCTGCTTTATTATAACTGTAACTTACATAATAAATTTCTTTTATAATAATCAGATTAAAAGCTTTAAGCTCATAGAAATAGATCAAACAGGTATTCATACGGATATGGAATTTTTGATATTTTTCTTTGCTGGATGCTTTGTTTTGATACTAGCTCAAATATACAAGCAAGCTGTAGAGGTAAAAGAAGAAAATGACTTCACTGTTTAGCAGTAAAGGAGGCTATTATGGCTATAATCGTAAATGTTGATGTGATGATGGCAAAGCGAAAAATATCCCTTAACGAATTGGCGGAAAAGGTTGGGATAACCAATGCCAATTTATCTATATTAAAAAATGGTAAGGCAAAGGCTATAAGATTTTCTACTCTGGAGGCTATATGTAAGGAGCTTAAGTGTCAGCCGGGGGATATTTTAGAGTTTAGAGAGGAATAAAGGAGGCATAAAATGGAAAGTAATAAAAATTTAGAAATTAACACTAAAAATGGATTATGTTGTATACTATTTTCGCTGCTGCTGGGTATGATATTTGACAGGCTGTTTATTGATAAATCCCTCGGGATATCTTGCTTTATATTCATAGGGTTGTGTATTGGATTTTTTTTATGGTCTATAAGAGCTAGAAATTTAAAAAGAAGCTTTGGCTGGCTTTTACTTATACCAGTAGCCTTGCTGGCTCTTAGCTTTTCAGTTCATACAGATCAAGTATTTTATATATTTAATTTTTTAGCAATTCCAATTCTTATGATTGCAAGCTCGATTTTGATAGTAAATCCAAGGCTTAAATGGGATAGGGCTAGATTTATAAGTGAAATGGCAGGAAGGGCAATAGGAAATGTACTTAATAATATTACAAAGCCTTTCTCTATTTTAAAAAGCTCAATAAGAATAGGAAGAACTTCTGAAATGAAGGAAGGAAAAAAGCAGATATTGCTAGGTATACTCGTTTCCTTGCCTTTGCTTTTGGTAATAATACTACTTTTAAGCTCTGCAGATATGATTTTTGGTTACTATTTTGTTAACCTGACAGAACTTTTTTCTAAGATAGATTTAGGAAACCTTGTACCTCACAGCATAGTCATTTTAATTATAGCTTTTTATTTATTCGGTTATGTTTGGAGCTTTAAAAGCGAAGAAAAGGCTATGGAAAAAGACTTGGATTCTCCTTCTGCAAGCTGGGGCAGCGTTACAGTGATAACTGTATTGATCGCTTTAAATATACTGTATATGATTTTCACAATGATTCAATTTTCTTATCTATATGGTGGTGATAAGGTAGCTCTTCCTGATGGTTTTACCTATGCGGAATATGCTAGAAAAGGCTTTTTCGAATTAGCGGCAGTTACCTTTATCAATTTTATAATAGTGCTAAGCTGTCTAAAATATGTGAAAAAGGATAATACAAAGCTTTTAAAGACAACAAATCTTCTTTTAACTGTGCTTGTGGTTTTCACTTTAAACATGCTTTTTTCTGTAAATTTTAAGCTTACTTTGTACGAGGCTGCTTTTGGGTATACCATCTTAAGAGTATCGGTGCATTTATTCATGCTGCTGCTTTTCCTGCTATGTCTAGTTGTGGCTTTTGGTATTTGGTATAGAAAAATTCCTATAATGAAAAGTATAATCGTGATAACAATAAGTATGTATACAGTAACAAATTATCTTAATATAGACGGGTTTATTGCCAGAAAAAATGTAGAAATCTATAATCAAACGGGAAAGCTTGATATTTATTATTTGACTTCCTTGTCTTTCGAAGCTGTTCCTTATTTGATTGAACTAAGAGACAAGAGCGATGATAATACAAAAGCCATTATTGATGAAAATTTAAAGCACAGAAAAGAAGTACTTGCTAGAGAAAATTCATGGACTGAATTTAATTTAAGCAGGAATAAAATTGAAAAAATATTAAACCAGGTTAACTAAAACCTGGCTTTTTAATTTTAAATTCTAAATTTAAGTTCTATATGGTCTGAAGAAAGCTTTAATTTCCTCAGCTAAAAGCTCGGGTTCTTCCATGGCGGTAAAATGTCCGCCTCTAGGCAGCACAGTCCAGCGGGTTATATTCAGGTTTTTCTTCGCCCATTCTTTTGGCGGCAGCAATATATCAGCAGGGAAAAGAGCTAGTCCTGTGGGCACCTCTATAAATCCTAATTCTGGGAGAGAGTTCACATTTTCATAATATATATTTGCTGATGAGCCTATAGTATTTGTAATCCAATATATCATTATATTGGTGAGCAATTCATCCTTACTAAAGCTTAGATTTAGGTCACCCTTACAATCGCTCCAGTCACGAAATTTTTCAATAATCCAAGCTGCTAAACCTACTGGTGAGTCGGAAAGTCCGTAGGCAAGGGTCTGAGGTTTTGTAGATTGAATAGACATATAAGCTCCCTCCTTAGAAATCCATGCAGCTGCATTTCTATTATATTGCAATTCTTCCTTTGAGAGCTCAGACTCATTCTGTGTAGCTAAGAGAGCTTTAATTATACCGATATCTGTTAAATGCATTCCTATTAGAAGCTCAGGATGGTTAAAGGCAAGATATCTTGTAACGCCGGAACCAACATCTCCACCTGCAGCAGCAAATTTACTATAACCAAGTCCTTCCGTCATAAGCTTTGACCAAAGCTGAGAAATTTGATAATTGTTCATGCCACCCTGCTTAGGTTTACTAGAGAAGCCAAATCCAGGCAGGGAAGGGACAATTACATCAAAAGAATCTTCCGGATTTCCGCCGTGCTTAACAGGATCGGTGAGCAGTGGTATAAGCTTTTGGTAGCGTATATAACTGTCTGGCCATCCATGAGTAAGGATAATTGGCATAGGATTATTTCCCTTGCCGCGCTGGTGTATGAAATGAATATCTATTCCGTCCACCTTGCAGTGAAACTGAGAAAAGCGATTTAAATTTTTCTCTTGCGCACGCCAATTAAATTCATTCCCCCAATAGGAAACTAGGGACTTTAGATAATTTATATCAGTACCTCTCTCCCAAAGTGAAGCTTCTAACTGATCTGGAAAGCGTACATGGTCTAGTCTATATTTTAAATCCTTAAGTAATTCATCAGATACTTTAATATTGAAACCTTCGATAGACATAAATATTCTCCTTTCTTGTGAGTTATGTTAAGCTTTATTGACCAAAACCTCATTGCTTAAGAATAGTTTATCATTTCAAAATTATGATACAATGATATAAAAGAAGCTTTTAACTATACTATTTGTAATGGAGGAATATTTATGCCTCAAATGGATAACTACAAGAATAGAGCTGTATATATTGAATTTTTCCCAAAGGAAGATTTTAATAAACTCCCCTATAAGGAACGCTTAACTATAATTTTTATCACAAGCGGAAGCATGAATTTAATGCTAAATGATTATCCGATAAAAATTGCTGCTCCAAGCATTCTTTGCTTGTCTGTGAATGATAGAATACAAGTTTTAGAAAAGCAGAAGATAGCTGCACAATCCTTTTCCTTCCATCCAGATTTTTTCGATACAGCTTATTTTTCTGAAGATAAGGGCTATTTGTCCAATAGATTAAAAATAGAAACGGGTCTTTCTCTCTTTAACAAAGATGAAATGAATACAGGGGCATATGCTGTTACGGAGAAAGCCTATCCTAAAATATATGAATGGTTCTTTATCTTGGGAACAGAAGTATATGCGCAGAGCGATCCGCTTTGGGTGTGCAGAATAAAAAAGTATCTGATACAAATATTAGGTTTGCTTGAGGAGCTAAACAAACATGGTGAGCAGTCACCGGTTGATTTGGTTTTAGAATATATACATACAAACTATGGTGATAAAATAAGTTTAGAAGACTTGACAAGCTGTGCTCATATAAATAGAGTGTCTCTAAATAAAATGTTTAAGGATTTGTGCGGCTATACAGCAATGGGATATTTACTGAAATATCGCTTACAGGTTGCAGAGAGCCTGCTAACTCATACAGATATGAGCTTAAACGAAATTGCACGCACAGCTGGATTTGAATACGACACATATTTTATAAAACAATTTACTGCTAAGAGAGGGATGACACCAACGGAGTTTAGAAATGCTTCCCGCGAGTTTGCTTATTATCAGCATTAAACTTAATGGTTTTACAAGGTATTGATTTATATAAGGTAAAGGGGAGATTAAAATTGACTGTGCTTAGAAGAGTTTAAAACTCAATGAAATCTAAACTGAACAACAAAAAAACACTTGCCGGACGACAAATGCATTTATATTGACATAACAAAATAGAAATGATAAACTAAATCTAACACACTATTTTTAGACGAAGTATAATATAATTCTACAATTATATTATACGCTCTTATAATAATAATGTCAATAGTATTTGAAAAAAATTCTTTTCATCAAAAAGGAGGGGGGTATATTATGAAGAATGAAATGGAATGGAAGCTTGAAAACCAACGGTTACAGGAGGTGCTGAAGGAGGTCAGAAAACAGCTTGATGAGAAGCATAATTTTAGGGAAAGATTTAAAAAGGATGCAATTCAAACACAGAAGGAACTGTGGCAGGATATAGGTTCTGTTTCCGTAAGCAATGGATTGGAACAGATTGTAGATTTCATGCAATTTATCAACACAATGAAAATAGAGAAGAGAAATCATGAATTTACCAGAAAACTTGAGGATAAATATGAAAAAATGCTTTTATCACCCTATTTCGGAAGAATTGATTTTCTTGAAAAGGGAGAGAAGAAAGCTGAAAAGTGTTATATTGGAATCTCAAATCTTATTGATGAAAACTATGATGTTCTCGTATATGACTGGCGTGCGCCAGTTTCAAGCATGTTTTATGATTATGAAATCGGAGAGGCTAGCTATCTATGTCCTGAAGGAATTGTAGGTGGGGAGCTTATGCTGAAAAGACAGTACAAAATTAATGATAGTAAAATTCAGTATATGTTTGACAGCAATATTAAGATAGACGATGAAGTGTTGCAGGATATGCTGAGTAAAAGCACTGATAGTAAAATGAAGACAATAGTAACAACTATTCAAAGAGAGCAGAACAAGGTAATTCGTAATGAGGAGTACAAAAATCTAATTGTTCAAGGCCCTGCTGGAAGTGGAAAAACCTCTATTGCTCTTCATAGAATTGCCTATCTTTTATATAAACATCGAGATAAAATAAAACCTCAAAATATAGTGATATTCTCTCCAAATGATATTTTTAATGATTATATTTCCAATGTATTACCACAGCTTGGAGAAGACAATATGTACCAGACTACTTTTAAGGAATATATGCATGGAGCCTTAGGTAATGAGCTTGCAAAGGAAAACTATGGCGATATGATGGAACATATACTTGTCTATAAGAAAGAGGCTTCTTACCAAAAGAGAATCAACAATATAAAATTTAAGTCTTCGATAGAATTTGTAAATATATTAAAAGGATATGTAACCCATCTTGAAAATATGGATAGAGATTTTACGGATATCATTTTCAGGGATAATTTGATAATTTCCTCCAAGGATATACAGGAATTATTTTTTAAAGATTACGTACGGCTTCCACTGAAAAGGAGGCTTGAAAAGATTAAAGAAAGAATCTTGTTTCTTTTAGAGCCCTATAAACAACCGAGAACAGAAGAAGTGGCTAGTGAGCTTGAGAAATCAGATTCTTATATAAGCAAAGTGGAAATCCTGGAGAAAAGTATACTTATTGTAAAGAAAGAAATGAAGGATATTTATCGTGAAATCAATAGAATGACAGAAATTGATTTGGTGGATATCTATAAAAAGCTTTTTGAGAAGCTTGAGTCTTTTTATGAAGGTTCAAATACTAAATACGGTGAGATGGAAATTGATGAAATCAAAAGATATACCCTAGAAAATTTAAATATTGGAATGCTTAATTATGAGGATCAGCCGCCTCTTCTGTATCTAAAAGGTGCTATTGGAGATCTGCCAAAAACCTCAGAAATCAAATATGTTATTATTGATGAAGCGCAGGACTATACACCCATGCAGTATGAGATATTTCATCAGCTGTTCCAGTCTGCCAGCATCACCATACTGGGAGATTTGAACCAATCCATCAATCCTTTTATGAATGTAGGGAATTATAGCAATATATCCAATATATTTTCAAAAGCTAATACCTGCATAATAAACTTAACCAAAAGCTACAGATCAACAATAGAAATTACTAGATTTTCAAGGAGGCTGCTTAATAAGGGGACTTTTGCTGAATGCGTAGAAAGAAATGGAGATGAGCCTTTGCTCCTTGGTTTCAAAGATGAAGAGGCCATAAAAGAAAGGCTTGTTGAGGATATAAAAAGGTATAAGGATAAGGGGTACAAATCCGTTGGCATCATAACAAGGACCGTAAAAGAAGCAAAAGAGGTATACAGCTTCTTAAAAGATAAGGGGCAAGTTAATGTCATAATGAGGGATGATGATGAATATGTAAGTGATACTTTGATAATTCCATCTTACCTTTCAAAAGGATTAGAATTTGATGCAGTGCTTATATATAATGCAGGGGATGGAAATTATAGCTGTGAAGAGGAAAGACTGCTGCTTTATACTGCCTGCACTAGAGCCCTTCATGCTTTATGCGTATACTATTCCGGCGAGATTACCTCATTGCTGAAAGAAAGTTATTAACCAAATAACAAAAATCCGATAGTTAAGCATCCGTATGCTTTCTACCGGATTTTTTTATAAAATATTTTTAAATTTTAGAGGAAAAATTTTGATTATGTGTAACTTTTTTTAAGGGAGAAAACATCTAATTGGTATAAAGCGATTTTCTGATAAGTTACTTAAATACTCAAACTAAAAGTTAGAGGTGAAAGAATGGATGATATTGAAGTAGCGGTAAAAAAGGCTAAGAAAGGGGATGATAAAGCCTTTGAGATTATAATCAATTATTGCAAGGAAGATTTATATAAAATAGCTTTTGCCTATGTAAAAAATGAGCAGGAAGCCTTAGATATAGTAAGCGAAACTATTTAGACCGCTTATATGAATATAAGCGGTCTAAAAAATCCTCAATTTTTTAAAACTTGGATTACTAAAATACTTATTAATTGTGCTGTAGCTAAATTAAGGAAAAGTAATAAAATAATTTATACAAATGAATATGAAAATATGAACGATGGTAATGACATATCAGAAAATGAATTTGATATATCTAAAAATATAGATTTATACAATGCTATTGATAGATTAAATATAAAGTATAAGAACATAATTATATTAAAATATTTTCAAGATATGACTATTTCTCAAATATCAAAGCTGTTGAACTATCCTGAAGGAACAATAAAGGTTTATTTGAGGAGAGCTCTTAAAAAATTAAAAATTGAATTAAAAGAGGAGTGTATTTAAATGTCTTATGAGTTCAAGAACGGATTCGAAAATATAAAAGTTTCAAAGCAGCTTGATTATACTATACAAAGCACATTAGAAAAAGTAAAACATGATAAGAAAAGGAAGAAGATTAGAAACAGAATTTTTAAATTTAATATTGGAATAGCAAGCGCATTTTCTATATTTATTGTGGGTGTAAATATAAGCCCAACCTTTGCAGAATCAGTAAAAAATGTACCAGTACTTTCATCCTTATCAAATGCACTGCAGTTCAATTATGATAAGAATATAGTTAATGCAGAAAAACAAAACTATGCACAGAATATAAGCAAGACTCAAACTGATAATAATATAAGCGTCACCATTAACAATGTGGTTTCAGATGATAAAAATTTATTCTTATTTTACACTTTAAATGGTTCAAAGGACAATAAAGATATTAAGAACCTTCTTTTAAATGATCTTACCATTACAGATAATAGTGGCAAAGAAATTTTCAACAGCAAAGATTTTAAATCTCAAGTAGCTGTGCCACAAGTGGAAAATAGTACAGAAGATTATTTAGTAATGACTAGCGGCCTAAATTATAGATGTATAGTTTCTTCATTAGGAAACGCTAGTGATGATTACGCTAAAGATAAGCAGACTAGTGGATTAATTGAATTAATTGCCAATAAGAATAACTCGATTCCTAATGATATAAATTTGAAAATTACTGGATTTACTGAAGCTTATAACATGTCTTATTCAAAGGATAAGTATAATGAATTTGTTAAAAAATTCAATAGACAGCCTATTAATACTGAAGGTAATTGGGCTTTTAATATAAATCTTAATAAGGATTCTTCAAAGTTAAAATCAGAAAAATATAGTAATATAAAATTCTCTACAAATAACACTGACTTTACCATAGAGGCCTTAGATATTTCTCCAGCTCATATTGATGCTACAGTTAAATTAGGGAAGAGCAAAGTTGATAATTCTCAATGCTGGGCAATAGGAAGGGTAATTGGCGGTGATATGTCTAAAATACTATATTTAGTGGATGAAAAGGGTAATAAATATTTATTGATTGATGGTGTATTTCACAATATTGATGCTAATGATTGTATACATTTAACCTTTCAGAGCAGCTATTTTAATAATTCAAAAGAATTGTATTTAGTGATTAGCCAGCTTAATTATTCACCAGGAAAGCCTTTTACAAATATTACGCCGGTAAAAATAAGAATAAAGTAGCTATTATAAAAAAGCAAGATAAAGTTTTAATTTGATAGAATTTACAAAAGCTGGCCTGGAGAGACCAGCTTTTTTAGTATAGAAAAAGTTGTTTTAGAAATTAAAAAAAGTTTTGAAATGAAATGATTTGATAATGAAAGTCATTTGTATTTTAACGGTGTTTAATTTGATCAATAATTATCTGAGTATAATCAATATAACAATTAGGAGGGACACTATGAAACTAAAAGGAATAAGTGCTATTATCCTTACTTGCGCTTTGTTAATAACAGGGTGCTCAAGCCAAACGGCAAACAATCAAGATAAATCTAAAGAAGGGGGAAGTGCTTCTGCTACTTATCCAATAAAAATTAAACATGCCTTCGGTGAAACTGTTATAGAAAAACAGCCTAAAAGAATAGTTACAATCTCTTGGGGAAACCAAGATGTACCTTTAGCATTAGGGACTGTACCAGCTGGGGTATCTAAGGCGAATTATGGCAAATCAGATGAAAATGGTCTGTTACCTTGGACTGCAGCAAAATATAAGGAATTAGGAGTAGAAAAGCCTGTTACCTTTAATGATGTAGATGGTTTGGATTATGAGGCCATAAGCAATGCTAAACCAGATGTTATATTGGCGGCATACTCAGGAATCACACAAGAGGAATATGATTTATATTACCATTTATAATAATTGGGGTAATAATAAGCATAATATCAGCGCCAGCACTGAATGTTTTAGCATTAGGAGATGATGCTGCAACTGGTTTAGGTGTAAATGTTGGAATTATTAGATTGATCTGTGCGGTTGCAGGAGTTGTATTGTGTGGTGCAACTACTGCAATTGCCGGACCTGTTGGATTTATAGGACTAATGATACCTCATAGTATGCGCCTTATTTTTGGCTCTAATTTGAAAGGTATAGTTCCTCTATCAGCTGTGGGAGGGGCGGCACTATTGACAATTTCAGATAGATGTTTTGGGAAGGATAATTGGAAGCCCAGGTGAACTTCAGGTTGGTATTGTTACAGCATTTTTAGGGGCGCCAATCCTCATTGCCATTGCTAGGAAAGCCAAGGTGAGAACTATATGATAGAAAGTAATCACTCTATGGTTAAACAAGGTTATATTAAAAGGAAAATCCGTTCAGTTAGTATCAATATAATACTTCTTGTTATAACAGTATGCGTTTGCGGAATGATGCTTCTATATGGCAAAACTAATTATCAATTAAGTACAGTTATAAGAGTTATTGGTGGAGAACAAATACAAGGTGCCACCTTCGCTATAGAAACTCTACGCTTGCCAAGAATGCTCTGTGGACTTTTAGCGGGTTTAGCTTTTGGTATAGCAGGAAATACATTTCAAACTATGCTAAGAAATCCATTAGCTAGTCCTGATATTATAGGTATAAGTTCAGGTTCAAGCATTGCAGCAGTTTTTTTTATATTAGTTCTTCATAAGAGTGGAAGCAGTATTTCTATAGCAGCAGTTATCTCTGGACTTATAGTTTCAGCTCTTATATATGTGTTATCTAAAGGTTCAGGATTTTCAGGCAGCAGATTAATACTTATAGGAATTGGAATGCAGGCAATGATAAACGCTCTCATATCCTATTTGCTAGCTAAAGCCTCACAATATGATGTCTCAAATGCATATAGATGGCTAAGTGGAAGTTTAAATGGAATGAGTATTAAAAATGTACCAACTTTATTTACAGTGGTTGTTATATTTGGGGTTATTGTTTTATTATTAACAAAGCAACTCCAAATACTAGAACTAGGAGATGAGTTTGCAACGACACTTGGGGTTAAAATAAATTTAGTACGTATTATTTTAATTTTAAGTGCGGTATTCTTAATTGCTTTTGCGACTTCAGTTACAGGACCTATAGCTTTTGTAGCATTTTTATCGTGGCCAATAGCAGCTAGACTTGTAGGAGCGGGCGCACCAAATGTTCTATCCTCAGGTTTAGTTGGAGCCTTATTAGTACTTGGAGCAGATTTGCTTGGTCAGTTTGCATTTAGCACAAGATTTCCTGTAGGTGTGGTTACAGGGATTTTGAGAGCACCATATATGCTGTTTCTATTAGTAATCATAAATAGGAGGGGTCAAGCATAATGACTAGAGAACAACAATTATTTGAAGCAAAAGAAATAGTAACTGGATATGACAAAAAGATTATAATTAATGGAATTAATATAACTATTCCAAGTAACAAGATTAGTGTCATTATCGGAGCTAATGCATGTGGTAAATCAACATTGCTTAAAACACTAGCAAGACTTATTAAACCTGCTTCTGGAGAAGTTATAATCAATGGTAAAAAAATCACTTCCATGCCCTCCAAACAGCTGGCGCAAGTTTTAGGATTGCTTCCTCAGTCACCAGTGGTTCCAGAAGGTATAACTGTTTGTGATTTAGTTTCTAGAGGTAGGTATCCATATCAATCCTTATTAAAAGGTATGGATAAAGAAGATTTTCAGGCTGTAGAAGAAGCTCTTGAAATAATGGGAATAACAGAGCTTGCGAATAGAAGCGTAGATGAGTTATCTGGTGGACAGCGCCAAAGAGTGTGGATTGCAATGGCACTTGCACAGCAGACAGACATACTTCTTTTGGACGAGCCAACTACTTATCTTGATATTGCTTATCAAGTAGAAATCCTTGATTTGTTAACAGATTTGAATCGTAAAAGAGGAACTACTATTGTTATGGTACTTCATGATATAAATTTATCTGCTAGATATGCAGACTACATATTTGCTCTTCGAAAGGGGAAATTAATTGATCAAGGGGTACCATCAGAGGTTATTACACCAAAACTGATCAGTGAAGTATTTGATTTAGATTGCGTAGTTATACAAGATCCAGTATCTGCTTCACCTTTTATAGTACCGAAGGGAAGACATCATGTTAATATATAAAAATAAGTCATGTATTTATAAATGAAGTGAAAATCATCAAAAAAACAGGGAGTGATATTATTATGAAAATGTCACTCTCTTACGGTATATAGGAAAATTATTTTAAATTATTAAAAATTAATGTTAATTATTTCGTCTTGTCCAGAAATAACGTCTTTATCAGTATATGGAGTTAATTTCTTTATGGTATCCATATTAGTAATCACAATAGGAGAAATTAAAGAGAGACCTTTACTCAAAATAAAATCTCTGTTTATTTTTATGACGGGAGTTCCTGCTTTAACATTAGTTCCTTCTTCAACTAACTGCTCAAATCCTTCGCCGTTTAACGAAACGGTATCAAGTCCTATATGCACTAATAGCTCAGTACCATTAGCTAGTGTTAGTACAAAAGCATGCAATGATTTAAGTATTAATGTTATTTTCCCATTAGCAGGGGCAACTATTAAATCTCCAGTAGGTTTTATTGCGATTCCGTCACCGAGCATTTTTTGAGAAAATACTTCATCTGGTACTTCAGATATATCTATTGTTTTTCCAGTTATGGGTGCAATCAATTTTATCTCTTTATTCGATTTGTTTTTTAAAAGATTAAACATACTTATATTCCTTTCTTTTCATATGTTAAAATATAAATTTTTGAAGTGAATAAATTTGTTTTAAAAAATGTATATGGATTATAATCTAAGTTTATTTACTAAAGTTCGTGAAGAAATTAAATTTTTCTTATTCTCGTCTAATTCATCTGTAATCATGCCTAAATATAACAGATCCGTTAAAATCAAAGATGCATTCCTTGAAGAAACAGCACCAAGTCTTAAGTCCTTTTCTTGAGAGGGTATATATAAGGCTAAATCTGAGAATTTTAACAATGGACTTTTTGTAAATTGAGTTATTGAAATAGTAGTTGCACCTTGATCTTTTGCATATTCCATAGCTACATTTATTTCTTTTGTATTTCCGCTGTAGCTAACCGCAAGAGCAACATCATCTTTTGATATATAATTTGATGCGGCTAATTGTATATGAAAATCATTATAAAAAACCGCATTGTATCCAACACGAGATAGTTTTTGTGCTAAATCATAACAACATATACCAGAGCTGCCTATGCCAAATAAATAAATACGCTTAGCATTTTTCATAGCTTGCACTGCATCGTTTAAAGTTTCTATTCTTAAAAGTTTATAGGTTTGCTCTACGGCGGAAGCATCAGATGCTTTTGATTTTTTTACTATTGTCTTTAAGGAATCCTTTTGACAAATTTTTTCGGAAAATAAAGGAACCTCTTCAGTATTATCCTTTGCAAGATCGATTTTTAATTCAGCAAATCCGTTATATCCAAGTTTCTTTGAAAATCTTATAACTGCAGCTGGAGATATATCTGCTTTTGCTGCAATGTCTTGTACAGAATCATATATTATGCCATTAACGTTTTCTGTAATATACTTTGCAAGTTTTTCTTCTGTTTTTGTGAAATTTTTAAATGATTTAATTTTATATAGACATCCCATTGAAAGACCTCTCTTTTAATTCCATCGAATAATTTGATACTCATTTATAAAAATTACTATAGAGTAATTGTATCAAATATTTTTGCAAATTACATAAAAAATTAATTTTTTATATTTCTAATAGCTCTAGAGATATTACCATTTTCCCTATCCAAAATTTTTTCGCAAACTTCTTTGCTTTGTTTGGTTAAAACCATACATATTGCCACCTTAACATTGTAATCGCTGTCGATTAAATATTTTGAAGCTTCATCTATTGTACATTTCCCGCTCATAGAAATAATGTTTTTAGCACGTTGAATTAATTTTTCGTTAGTTGGTTTAACATCAACCATTAAATTTGTATAAACTTTTCCTAATTTTATCATTAGGGAGGTAGAAATCATATTTAAAACCATTTTTTGTGCAGTTCCCGCTTTCATTCTTGTGCTTCCAGTTACAACTTCGGGTCCTACTACAACTTCAATTGATATATCTGCATGTTTACCGATTTCTGATGAATGTACACAGGCTATTGAGCTAGTCAATGCACCTACCTCATTAGCATAGCTAAGTCCACCAACTACATATGGAGTTCTTCCGCTGGCAGCTAGTCCAATAACAGTATCATTCTCATTTAGCTTTATATTTATTAAATCTTCTTTAGCAAGTGTCAGTGAATCTTCAGCACCTTCTTTAGCTTTAAGGAGTGCACTATATCCGCCTGCAATTAGTCCTTGAACTAAAGAAGGCTCTACACCATATGTTGGAGGACATTCGCTGGCATCTAAAACACCGAGTCTTCCGCTAGTACCAGCACCTATATAAATAATGCGTCCCCCTGATAACATCCTTGTGTGAGCAAGATCTACCAAGTTTTTTATATCTGGGATAGCATTTTCTACTGCCAATGCAATCTTTTTATCTTCGTTATTAATTGTTTTAAGAATATTTTCGGTATCCATAATGTCAATATTTATGCTGTTCTCATTAATTTTTTCTGTATCAAGAATGTTTAAATTAACATTCATTACAATCACTCCTTTCTTAATTAATTATAATAAATATGAAATAAAATTTCAATATATTTTGATACAGAGTATAATAAAATTCATAAATACATTCTAGCAAATAAAAAATCATGTTCTAAAAATCAAAAAATGCTGCATATACTAGACAGTGATATAATAGTAATAAAAATGTGGCTAAAAAATATGAATATTATTTTAAAAAGGTAAAAATAAAATAAAATTTTATGAAATTATAATAATTAGTGAAATATTATTGACATGAATAAGGAAGAAGCTATAATGAAGATATGAAAAATACAAAATATTTTTAAAGTTATTATAAATGTAAATTGTTTATGATAACAGAAAGGGGCTATCTATGGATTATAAAGAAATCGCTGAAGAAGTATTAAAATCTGTTGGCGGGAAAAGCAATATTTTAAGTAATGTGACATGTATGACAAGGCTTAGAATAACAACAAAAGACTCTTCAAAAGTAAAAGCTGATGAAATTAAAAAAATTGATGGAGTCTTAGGAGTGGTTGAATCCGATACCTTGCAAATAGTCTTTGGACCAGGAAAAGTAAATAAAGTTGGAGAACAATTTGCTGAACTTACGGGTATTGCTTTAGGAACTTCAGAAGAGGTTAACGCAGAAGACATTGCAAATAAAAATAAATCTGAAAATAAGGCAAAACAAACTCATCCAGTCCAAGTGTTTTTAAGAAGAATTGCAAACGTTTTCGTACCTTTGCTGCCAGGCATAATTGCAGCTGGATTAATTAACGGTATAACAAATGTAATAAATGTATCAAGCCATAATGCTATAAGTGGACAATGGTGGTATGAGTGTATAAGAACAATTGGCTGGGCTCTTTTCTTTTATTTGCCTATATTAGTTGGTATGAATGCGGCAAAAGAATTTAAAGGCTCTCCTGTACTTGGAGCATTGGCAGGAGCTATGTCGGTTTCAAATGCAGCAATGCCTCTTCTTGCTCAATATGGTGCACATAAAGCAGCAGTAATTCTTCCAATTACGGATAAAGTATTTAACCCTGCAGCAGGTGGTTTATTGGCAGCACTTATTAGTGGTATGTTCTTTGCATTATTAGAAAGACAGTTACGTAAGATTATGCCAGATATTCTTCAAACTTTTTTTACACCGCTGCTAACAGTTGTTGTAGGCAGCTTAGTTTCCTTAATGATACTTCAACCGCTTGGAGCTGGATTAACCAGTGGAATTTATTATATATTAGATTTTGTATATAATAAGCTTGGAATCTTCGGAGCTTATGTGCTATCTGCTGGGTTCTTACCATTGGTTTCAGTTGGATTACATCAGGCATTAACACCAATCCATGTTATGTTAAATGATCCTAGTGGACCTACAAAAGGAATAAATTATTTGTTACCTATACTTATGATGGCTGGTGGTGGTCAAGTTGGTGCTGGCTTTGCATTGTATTTAAAAACTAAAAATAAAAAATTAAAGAGATTGACTAGAGATTCCTTACCAGTGGGAATTTTGGGAATTGGTGAACCAATGATGTATGCTGTGACTCTTCCTCTTGGGAAACCATTTATTACAGCATGTCTAGGAGCTGGTCTTGGAGGAATATTAGCACGTATATTTAACTTAGGAACTGTGTCTCAAGGGGTCTCAGGAATATTCGGATTACTAATAGTTCAGCCGGGAAGTCAAATTTATTATGTAATTGCTATGATAGGAGCCTATATAGGTGGCTTTGTATTGACCTATTTCTTCGTAGTTGATCATGATAGAATTGATCAAGTATACGGAAAATAATTAGATTGTAATAGAAGGTGCTTAATTATGAGTCAATTTGGAATATCACTGTATCTTGGATATGGATACGAAAAAAATAAAGAAATAGTTGAAAAAGCACACAAATATAATGCAAAATATGCTTTTACCTCGCTTCATATACCTGAAGAAAGTGTAAGTGATTATGAAAAAGAGGTAAAAAAATTATTAGATGTTTGTAAAATAAATAATCTGAATTTAATAGTTGATGTGGGTCCAAGAACTTTAGAAAAAATGGGATTTAGCAGTTTTAAAGAATTGAGACAGACAAGCATAACCCATTTAAGATTGGATTATGGTTTTACCTACGAACAAATAATTGAATTATCTAAGGAATTTAATATTATGTTTAATGCATCAACATTAAGCGAAAAAGATATAAAAGAATTAAAAAAGCTTAATGGAGATTTTTCAAAATTTTCAGCCTGTCATAATTTTTATCCAAAACCATTAACAGGCCTATCTTTAAAGAAGGTATTGAAAATAAACCAAAGATTAAAAAATCTTGGAATAACCACAATCGCTTTTGTAGCAGGAAATAAAAGCTTAAGAGGACCTCTCTATAAGGGATTGCCCACAGTTGAAGAACATAGAGATTGTAATGTGCTGTTTAATGTGCTTCAATTAATAAAGGATTGTGACACCGATATATGCATGATTGGCGATGTAGATATTACAGATGAAGCTTGGAATAGTCTAAAAGAATTATCAGAAGGATATATTTCTGTACATGCTGAAATTGATGAAAAATATTCATTTATTAAAGGTATAGTACAACACGATAGACCAGATTCTAGTGATTATGTTATTAGATCTCAAGAATCACGTGAATTTAGTTCACAGGGTAGAATTTTTGAGCCAGAGCTGCTAAAGAAACGCAAAAAAGGAAGTATTTCTATTGGAAATCAAGATTATCTAAGATATTCTGGAGAACTAGAAATTGCAAGACAAGATCTTGAAAAAGAACCTAAGGTAAATATTATAGGTAAAGTTTGTGTTGATGACATCAAATATTTAGATTATATAACTGATGGCATGGGATTTAAATTAGTATAACTTAAAAAATAAAAATCTATCCTTTTATTTATTTAGGATAGATTTTTTCTTGGAATAGTGGTGATAATATGAAGTATGTTATAGGAGTTGACGGCGGCGGAACAAAAACAGAAGCTAGTGCTTACAGCTCAAAGGGAGAAGTTATTTTAACCTCAAAAAGAGGATTTGCTAATTTACTAAATAATAGAGAAACGGCACTAAATAATATAGTGAATTCAATAAAAGAAATAATAGATATATTGGGAACTTCAGAGCTTAAAGGAGTATATTTAGGAATTGCAGGATCAGAAGTAGGTGAAAATGCAAAAATCATATCAGACAAAATAAAAAATAAACTAAAAATTGATGCTGTTGTAATGAATGATGCTGAGATAGCTTTAAAAGCCATGTTAAAAGGCAAAGACGGAATACTTGTTATAGCTGGTACTGGTTCAGTAGCTTTTGGAATTAATAATAATATATCCTCAAAATGCGGCGGCTGGGGAAATTTATTAGGCGATGAAGGAAGCGGCTACAGCATAGCAATAAAAGCTATAAAAAGAATGATATTTGAAGAAGAACATTCTATTCCAAAATCAGAATTAACCAGGCAAATCATGTCCAAGCTTCAGATTAATTCTGTAAATGAAATAACAAAGTTTGTATATTCATCAACTAAGGATGAAATAGCAGCGTTAACGCCTATAGTTGCAAGATTAGGAGAAGCTGGTGATAAAGCAGCCTGTGAAATACTAATTAATGAAGGAATAGAGCTTGCTAAGACAGTTGAAAATCTATATAGAAAGCTTAAATTTGAAGGTTGTCCTATAGCCTTAGTTGGTGGGGTTATTAAAAAGGCTGAGATATTAAGAAGGGTTTTTGAAGATTATTTAAAAGAAAATATTGTGATTAAAGATATTATAGATGAGGAAGTTTCTCCTACGATAGGAGCTTATTATATAAATAAGATTGAAGAGGAAAAAATAGATACTAATTGTGATTAAAATAAGGAGATGAAGGCAGTGAAAGCTATAGTTAATGCTAAAATCATCATGACAAACCATGTATTGGAACATAAAGCGTTGTTATTTGATGATAAGATTAAAGACATAGTTAATATTGAGAAATTTAATACTAGCATGGAGAATAACAAGTATGGAGAATTGGAGATAATTGATGCTAAAGGGAACTATTTATCACCTGGCTTTATAGATTTACACATACACGGATCTGGTGGAAAGGATACAATGGACGGAAGTATAGAAAGCTTAAAGATAATAAGTTCAATTATTGCTAAAAATGGTGTTACAGGTTTTTTACCAACTACTATGACTATGGATAAGGAGAAGATATACAAGGCTCTTGAATCAATAAGATCGGGAATGAAGTTTGAAATGGAAGGAGCTAAAATTCTTGGTGCTCATATGGAAGGTCCCTTTATAAATCAGATATATAAAGGGGCTCAGAAGGAAGATTATATAATTGAACCTGATTATGAATTTATAAAGCCTTATGAAGATGTAATAAAAATTATAACTCTGGCCCCTGAAAAGGATACTAATTTTAATTTTATTAGAACCGTTAAAAAAAATACAGATATTGTCCTATCTATAGGGCATTCTAACGCAACCTATGAAGAGGCAATGAGTTCTATAGAAAATGGCATAAGTCATGCTACACATTTGTTTAATGCTATGAGTCCATTAAATCATAGAAAACCAGGCATTGTAGGCGCTGCATTTAAAAGTCACATCAGCTGTGAATTGATTGCAGATAAAATACATGTACATCCGGGAGTATTTCAAATTTTAATTGATATAAAAGGAAGTAATAAAATCATCCTTATAACAGATTCGATGAGAGCTGGCTGCATGAAGGATGGTGTGTCTGAATTGGGCGGTCAAAAAGTTATAGTTAAAAATAATTCTGCTAGATTGGAAGACGGAACACTAGCAGGGAGTATTTTAACATTAAACAGAGCTGTTAAAAACATTGTTGAAAATACAAATTTAAAAATATATGAAGCTGTTTCACTGGTATCCTTGAATGCAGCAAAAGAAATCAATCTAGACAGCAGAAAAGGCAGCATCGAAAGAGGGAAAGATGCTGATTTGGTAATATTTGATGAAGATTTTTGTGTGAAACGGACTATTGTTGAGGGAAAAAATGTATTTGCTGATAATAACATAGGAAGGTGATATATATGAGAATATTGGTAGTAAAAGACTATGAAGAAATGAGTAAAAAAGCAGCTTCTATAGTGGCGAGTCATATAATATTAAAACCAGATAGTGTAATTGGACTTGCAACAGGGGATACCCCTAAAGGTATGTATAAAGAATTAATTAAAATGTACAATAACAAGCAAATAGATTTTTCTCAAGTGAAAACTTTTAATTTAGATGAGTATTATGGATTGAGTAGGGATGACAATCAAAGTTATCATACCTATATGATGAAAAATTTTTTTGGTCATATAAACGTTAATAGCAAAAATATAAATATACCTGATGGTACAGCTAAAGATATATGTAAAGAGTGTTTGAACTATGAGCAAAAAATAAAAGATACTGCAGGAATTGATGTGCAAGTACTTGGAATTGGTGTAAATGGTCATATTGGATTTAATGAACCTAATGTAAATTTTGAAGCACAAACTCATTTAGTAAATTTAAACGAGAAAACAATTAAATCGAATTCTAGATTTTTTAAATCCATAGAGGATGTACCTACTAAAGCTATAAGCATGGGAATAAAAACAATAATGCGTTCAAAAAAAATTCTGCTTCTTGCTAATGGAGCATCAAAGGCAGAGGCTATAAATAATGCAATTAATGGCAAGATAACTCCAGAAGTCCCTGCTTCTATTTTGCAGCTGCATTCAGATGTTACTGTAATAGTTGACAATGAAGCAGCTAGTAAGCTCTGTTTAACCGATTAATTAATCTCTGAACTTGGAAGGATTTGAGAATTATACGTCGAATATTAATCTTAGAAGTAGAAAGGGGATGCTAGTATGATTTCAAAAGATATACTTCAGGAGGTATTAGCCAAAGCTCTATGTACCGGCGGAGACTTTGCTGAAATATTTGTAGAAGATACCATAAGTAATTCTATAGATATGATTAATGGCAAAATTGAAAATGCTGTGTCAGGCAGAGATTTTGGTATTGGGATAAGAATATTTAAAGGACTTAGATGTGTATATGCCTATACTAACGATAAAAGCAGAGCAGGTTTGCTAGAATCCGCTTATAAGGCAGCAACCGCTTTAGGAGATGGTAAGGAAGAAAAAGAAATATATCTTGCGGAAAGAATAAATACAAATATTCATCCGATAATATATGTGCCTTCCTCAATAGGAAATGCTAAAAAGATAAATGTAATAAAGCAGGCCTATGGAGCTGCCAAGAATTACGGCAGCGAGATAGCTCAGGTAGCTGTCTATTATATTGATGAGGATCAGAAGGTACTCATTGCAAACAGTGAAGGACTTTTAACAGAGGATAGAAGAATAAGGACAAGACTTCGCATAAATTCTGTTGCCAGCAATGGAATAGAAAATCAAACAGGTACTGAGGGACCTGGAAGAAGGATGGGTTTTGAAATGTTTCAGGTTATAGACCCTGCTTTCTATGGGAGAAGTGCAAGCAAAAGTGCTGTAACTATGCTTCATGCTGAGCCTTGTCCTGCTGGCAGAATGACTGTTGCCATTGACAATGGCTTTGGCGGAGTAATATTCCATGAAGCTTGCGGGCATTCCTTGGAAGCTTCCTCTGTAGCTAAAGGAAATTCTGTTTTTGCAGGAAAACTAGGCCAAAAGATAGCTTCCGAGAAAGTAACAGCCATAGATGACGGAACCATGCCAAATCTTTGGGGTTCATTAAACATTGATGATGAAGGAATGCCAACCAGAAGAAAGGTTCTTATTGAAAATGGTATATTAAAAGGATACATGATAGACAAGTTTAATGGAAGAAGAATGAACATGGAGCCAACAGGAAGCAGCAGAAGACAATCCTATAAGTATGCTCCTACCTCAAGAATGACCAATACCTTTATTGCAGCAGGAGAGGATTCAAATGAGGCTATTATTGCTTCTATAGACAATGGACTCTATGCTAAAAAGATGGGCGGAGGTTCTGTAAATCCTGTGACTGGAGAATTTAATTTTGCAGTAGCTGAAGGCTATCTTGTAAAGAATGGCAAAGTCGATAAACCAGTTAGAGGAGCTACTTTGATAGGTAAAGGTGATGAGATCCTTATGAACATCGATATGGTAGGAAAAGATATGCAGCAGGGTCAGGGGATGTGCGGCTCCAGCAGCGGAAGTATTCCTACTAATGTTGGGCAACCTATGATAAGAGTTTCTGAAATAACTGTTGGTGGCAGGTAAGAAAGGAGTCTTTTAGATGACACTAGAGGAATTTAAGAAAGCAGTATTTGAAAAGGCTGAGCTTGTTGGCTTTAGCGAATATGAAATATATTATTCCAGTGAAAATTCTCTTGGGGTACAAGTATTCGAAGGAGAAATAGATAAGTATACTGTAAGCGGAGAGCAGGGACTTAGCTTTAGAGGGGTATATGAAGGTAAGATGGGCTATGCCTATACCGAGATACTAGACGAAGAAGCGGTTAACTTTGTTGTAAATTCAGCAAAAGAAAATGCTCTTATTATTGAAAAAGAGGATAAAGAAATTATATATGTCGGCGATGACAAGTATAGTCAGTTTGAAGGCTTTGAGGAAAAGCTATCTAAAACTGCAGTAAACGAAAAGATAAAACTGGCTTTTGATTTGGAAACTGAGGCTAAGAAACTGGATGACAGTGTTATTAGGACTGAAAGCGAAATGGAGGAAGGTGAAAATCTTACTCAGATAGTGAATTCAAAGGGGCTTAACTTATCCTTTAAATCAAATGTTATATTTGCTTTCGTTGAAGCAATTGTTAAAGATGGCGAAAGAATGAATGCAGACTACGCATTTAAGGCTGCTAAAAGTCTTGAAGAAATAGATGCAAAGGAGCTTGCCAAAGAGGCTGTGGATAGCGCTTTAGCTTACAAGGGAGCTAAAACAGTAAAATCAGGCAAATATAAAGTAGCTTTAAAAAATGATATAGCGGCAAACCTTCTTCAAACTTTTTCTGGAGTATTCAGTGCGGATAATGCTCAAAAGGGAATGTCTCTATTAAAGGATAAGCTTGGAGAAACCATTGGAGGTAAGGCGGTAACTATATTGGATGACCCTTTTTTAAAGGAAGGCTTAAATTCTAGACCTTTTGATGCAGAGGGAGTTGCAGCTTACACTAAGGAAGTTGTAAAAGAAGGGGAGCTTAAAACTCTGTTGCATAATTTAAAGACTGCAGCAAAGGAAGGAGTAAAAAGCACAGGAAATGCTTCAAAAATGACTTATTCCTCACCTGTGGAGGTCGCACCTTCGAATTTTTACTTTAAACCTGGAAAGAATAGCTATGAAGAAATCCTCAAGGTTTTAGAAAATGGAATTCTTATCACAGAGCTTCAAGGTCTTCATTCAGGTGCTAACCCTGTATCAGGAGATTTCTCTTTAGCTGCTAAGGGCTTGCTAATAAAGGATGGAAGTGTTGAAAGACCTATAGAGCAAATTACGGTTTCAGGAAACTTTTATGAAGTTCTAAAAGATATCGAAGAGCTAGGCTCAGATTTAAAATTCGGTTTTCCTTCGGGAAGAGGATATTTTGGAAGTCCTACAATAGTAGTTAAGGAACTTTCCATAGCCGGAGAATAAAAAAATCCACCCAGAATTTAAATTTTGGGTGGATAAATTTTTATTCTCCATCCTCTCCGCCAGGGCCATCTCGCCTTGGACGTGAAGATTCTGGAAGAGGCTCAACATATTTATGTTTGCTAGCAGAGCTAGACAATTTATTATCCTGGGAAGTATTTAGTGAATTGTCTTGAGCCTTAGAATTTAAACTGTTGTTTTGTTTCCATTTATTATCCATTCTGTAATCACCACCTTCTAAGTTATTTTGCGCATATAATAAGTTTTTATGTAAATGCAAATTGCGGCTTTAAAGCTTTATCGTAGTTATGATACAATATTAATATATAATAAATATATATTTGAAGAGGAATTAATGCTGATAGCAAGTGGGGAATATGACGATATGACAATGGAACTTGAAAAATACTATAATAAATTTTGTGAAGATAAGAGATTAACAAGAAAATATGGACAAGTTGAATATATAACTTCTATGAAGTACATTCATGATTATCTTAAAAATAATGATAATGCAAAAATCTTAGATGTGGGCGCGGGCACAGGAAGATACTCGGTGCAGTTGGCCAATGAAGGCTATGATGTTACTGCTATTGAGCTTGTGAAGCATAATTTAGGCATTTTGAAGTCAAAAGGAAGCACGGTAAAAGCTATGCAGGGGACTGCGCTGGATTTATCGAGATTTGAAGAAAATACCTTCGATATAGCCTTGGTTTTTGGACCAATGTATCATCTATATAATTTTCAGGATAAAGTAAAAGCTCTAGAAGAAGCAAAAAGAGTAACCAAGGCTGGTGGAGTCATTTTAGTAGCCTACTGCATGAATGAGTACAGCGTAATAACCTATGGATTTAAGGAAAATAATATCCGTGCTTCAATGGACAATGGCAAGCTTGATGAAAATTTTCACGTTATAGCAGAGCCAAAGGACTTGTATGATTATGTTAGAATTGAAGATATTAATAAAATTAATGAGACAGCAAAGCTTCAAAGAATAAAAATAATTGCAGCGGATGGACCAGCTAATTATATGCGTCCTGTTTTAAATGCTATGGATGAAGATACCTTTGAGCTTTTTATGAAGTATCATTTTTCTACCTGTGAGAGATCAGATTTGCTAGGAGCAAGCGCTCATACCTTAGACATTTTGAAGAAAGAGTAAAGATATACAGGTAAATTTGTTTAAAAGCGAATTTACCTGTATATCATAACAATACCTTAAATTATATTATATCTTTTCAATAAATCTTCAATAACTGTTCCAGAGATTTTCTTTAAGGTTTTCTTTTCAATCAAGTTTAATATGAAAGGAAGCTTTATATCAATAAGCTTTTTACCGTCCATCATTTTTGAAGTGGAATCCAGAAGCACACGCACATCGTAACAGGAATTAAACACTTCAGGAACACCTCGGTCTATATCTAGAAGGGTGTAAACTGCTTCCATGGCAGTCCTTACTGAATATTCAGTAGTGAATACCGTATCTCTTACTGGGTCTGAAAATTGTCCTATAAAGGCAAAGTTCACGCATTTATCTGGAACAACTTTTGGTCTGTCACCTTTTGTTCTTGGCATAAAGAAAGCAGTGATATATGGCATTATACATGGTATACAGTGGGCAGAATTTACGGCCATGTCGTGAATTTCTGATTCAGGAACTCCTAAATGATACAGCCATTCTTCAGTAATCTCTATTCCGGTACACTCTTTCATAGGCTTCTTTATATAGTCGCCAGGAACATCTGTAAAAAGTCCGTACACCCAAATTACAAGCTGGTCTCTTGGCTGTTCTTTAAAATGAGGCTGTCGGTTTAAAGTATAGCTCATCAACCATTTTGAATCCTTGGCTGAAATTATACCACCGGTAACAACTTTACCGCTAAAAGGATCACGCTTACATATTTTTTCGATATATGGAGGAATCGTATTATCAAGAGTAGTGATTGTAGCTGATTCCCAATTTGTTGCTTTTGTGTTTGTGAAGAATTTATCTGGATGTCCAAAAGAAGGATCCTGTTTAGCAATATTTCTCCAAAGTCCCCAGCAGCCCCCTACAGAATCATTAAATTCTGGAGCATGATTGTCATCGCCAAGAGAAGAATTTTCTGTGCAGCTGCCGTTAGTAACAAACACTAAATCATCTTCTATTAAGTCAATACCTTCTTCTTTTCCATCATGTAAGCAGATTATTTGTTTTGCAATCTTTTTATCGCTGTTAATATCAAAAATCACATTTGTTACAGTGGTGTCATATTGAAACTGAACTCCATGAGCCTCAAGGTATTTTATCATTGGAAGAATAAGTGACTCATATTGATTATACTTAGTGAATTTTAAGGCCGAAAAGTCAGGTAAACCACCAATGTGATGAATAAACCTCTGAATGTAAAATTTCATCTCTAAAGCGCTGTGCCATTCTTCAAAAGCAAACATTGTACGCCAGTAAAGCCAGAAATTAGATGAATAAAATTCCTCTGTAAATACATCAGATATTTTTTTATCATACAAATCTTCATCTTTTGTCATAAATAGCTTTATAATTTCCAGAGAAGCTTTTTCGCTGAGAGCAAATTTACCATCAGTATGTGCATCTTCACCTCTGTTTACAGTAGCTCTTACAAGAGAGTAATTAGGATCTTTTTTATTTAGCCAGTAATATTCGTCTAAAACAGAAGCACCTTCAGTCTCTAGAGAAGGAATAGAACGAAATAAATCCCATAAGCATTCAAAATGATTTTCCATCTCACGTCCGCATCTAATGATAAAGCCTTTTTGACTATCTTTTATTCCATCACAGGCGCCCCCAGGAATACTTAATTCTTCTAGAATGTGAATATGCTCACCCTTCATTTGACCATCTCGTATTAAAAAACATGCAGCTGCTAAGGATGCTAAGCCTGAACCTACAAGATAAGCTGATTTTTTATCAACATTTGCTGGTTTTTCATGACGTGCAAAAGCTTCATAATTTCCATTTAAATTAATTTGTAATTTTAATGATATTGTAAATTAAAATGTGCTATAATGCTTAAGTTTACAGGATAGCAGATTTTTATGCAAATTATATTTTATAGGCTAATTAGAAGCTAAATGTTAAAATAAAATATAGTATAGATGAATCTATGGATCATTCGTAAGGATAAAAATTATAAAGGAAGGAATGATTGCTTTATGTCTACAGCACATGTTACAAAAAACGCATTAGCGCTTTCTCTAAAGCAATTGATGAAACAAACTCCAGTAAATAAAATAACAGTAAAAATGGTTACAGATACCTGTGGAGTTACAAGACATACCTTTTACAATCATTTTCATGACGTTTATGCTTTGCTACAATGGATATTTGAGAATGAAGTTGTTGAAGAACTTGATCAATGCTGCAGTTTATCCAATTGGAAGGAAGGGCTTTTTCTTGTTCTTCAATATACAATAGATAATAAAACTATTTGCATCAACACAACTAAATCCTTAGGCCGCGAACATCTTGAGATGTTTTTGTGCAATACATTCACTGAAGTATTAGGCGGTGTTATAAAGGATATAACCAGAGAGATGGACATTGATGAAAAAATAAAGAAGGAAACTGCAGTGTTTTTTTCTTATGCCATAACAGGACAATTTTTAGAATGGATAAACACTGGTCTTAGAGAAAAAAAGAAGATATTGCTGACAGAGTTGAAAGAATGCTTGGCGGTACAATATTTAGAATAATGCAAGTTAATGATAGAAAGACAAAAGTACATATATAATGCAGGATACTATTTATAATCTACACATTTTATTGCATCTGTGAAATTTTTTCACAGATGCTTTTTTTGTGCAACAAAGTAAACCACTTGCTAAGCAAGTGGAAGAAAAAAGGCTTATGCCGTTGAGTAGAAAAAAACTCCTATGTTAAAATAAATGCAGGTCTAGCCAACCGCAAA